>JBAVYC010001128.1:0-5093 GCA_049698595.1 Desulfobacterales bacterium
CAATGCTGGTGTTTACCCTAAGCCCTGCAGCTACCGTTTATGCGGATAAGGCTAAAGAGCTAGAGGGGAAGGTCGATGCAGCTTTGGATCGTTTTTACAAACTTGTAAAAGACGGCAAGGAAGTTGCCGCGAAGGCCGACGGGCTGCTGGTTATGCCGAGTGTTAAAAAGGGCGCCCTGATTATCGGTGCTGAGTAATGACTGTGATGGTCGACCATGGATTTCCTTTTTTCGGTTTAGGATAAATGAAATTTGAATTCTTTTATTGAAAATTTCAGAATATGTGGTTAGAATCATATTTCTTATCCAATGGAGCGACGAATAATGTATGCAATGAAACGCAATTTTTCTGACAGGCGATCCGGGAAAAATAGGCGCAGGCGTTTTAGTCTTCATCGATTCCACTACAAAGGTCCTGAAAGAAGGCTTCAACAAGACCGAAGATCTCTGCTGGAAAGACGAGATGGTTATGTGAGAATCGATAAATGGTCCAGTGTGAACATGCAGGATTTAAAGATTTCAAAATATTTGCAGCCACACTGAAAGCCCAAATAGATTAATCCACTTTTAATGCCTTTCTCAGCCCTGGTATTAGCAATCATTATCACGGTTTAATCGGGAACGGCCATGCGAACGCCAGTGGCAATGTTTCCCCATGGAACATAGAGTCGAAAAATGTATGTTCCTCTCATGTTGGATACGCAACACGCTTTTCAAACAATCATCATAATTCCAGAAACTGCCTCCATCCCGACTTGTTACAAACGACTCCAAAGCATGCATAATTTCCTGACCGCGAACATCCCTAATAAAAGGGGATGGTCGGATGACAAGAACACAAGCTATCTGAGGATATCGGTATCTATGGCGAGCTGACAAGCATTCTGCTTTTTTTATGGATCTTGCTGATTATTTGGTGTAAAAGTAGCCTTCACAATTACCTTTTGCGCCAAGATTTTAATCCGCAATATACGAGCCGGCTTCAGCTGCTCCCTGGGGTACTGGAGAATTTGCCGGCGGCTGCGCCACAAAACATGCCGTATTTATAGTTGAAAATCATAAGTATATACCTAAATTCGAAGGATTTGGATTATGATGAGGATTTATGAGTTCTATCTTTAGTTCAATCATGGGGTTATTTTCGAATGACCTGGCTATCGATCTAGGTACTGCCAATTCCCTCGTGTGGATGAAAGGCGAGGGTATCGTCCTGAATGAGCCATCCGTCGTGGCGATTCGAACGGACCGTGGTGCCAAAAATCGCATTTTGGCTGTGGGTCTCGAGGCGAAAAATATGCTGGGAAGGACGCCCGGCAATATCGTGGCGATTCGACCGATGGGTGATGGTGTAATTGCCGACTTTGAAGTTACCGAGGCGATGCTGCGCTATTTTATTCGCAGGGTGCATAACAGACGGAGATTTGTCAGACCACGAATGGTTATCGTGGTGCCATCCGGAATTACGCCGGTTGAACGGCGGGCCGTCAGGGAAGCGGCCGAATCTGTGGGAGCGCGTGAGGTATTTTTGATTGAAGAGTCGATGGCGGCTGCTATCGGGGCCAACCTTCCTTTCACGGAACCTATCGGGAATATGGTAATTGATATCGGCGGCGGCACGACAGAGGTAGCGCTTATTTCTCTGGCAGGAATTGTTTACAGCCAATCCATTAAGGTGGCCGGCGATAAAATGGATTCTGCGATTTTAAAATATATCAGGCGCAATTATAATCTGCTCATTGGCGAGAGGACCGCTGAGATCATTAAAAATACCATCGGTACTGCCTACCCGGACCCTGAGAACCTGGAGACCATCGAAGTCCGCGGCAGAGACCTTATCGCGGGAATTCCCAAGACGTTAGTCATCGATTCAGAGGAGATCAGGCTGGCAATCAGCGAGCAAACGGGTGCAATTGTGGAGGCGGTCACGGCGGTTTTGGAACATACCCCGGCGGAGTTGGCTGCCGATATTACTGAAAAAGGAATCGTTTTGACCGGCGGCGGCGCACTGTTAAAAAATATGGACAAACTTCTCAGTGAAAAAATTCACCTCCCGATTAAAATATCCGAGGATCCTCTGTCAACCGTCGCACTGGGCGCCGGCAAGGTGATTGACAGCATTGAAATTCTCAAACAGGTTATGGTCACTTAGAAACGCCCATGGTTATGATATGAAATACACAGCAGTTTTGATCTTTTTGTTATTACCCGCTTTGGTGCTTGCTGGAACTGTGCAGGAAATCAAGCAGCTCGATTTATCTATTCAAGGCATTGACGGGTTGGTGGTGAGTTGCGGTGCAGGATTGTTAGATTTAAACGGTGTTGAGGGTCGTGATAAGATCAGTGTCACCGCTGAAATCGAAGTAGAAGACCTCCAGAAAGAAGATCTTCAGAAGTTTATTGAAAAGAATGTCCGCTTGAATCTGGAAAAACGAAATAACAAGGCCCTATTGAAAAGTGAAGTGCAAAAGTACGCGCCAGTTGAATTAGAGGCGAGGATCAATTTAATGATTGAAGTCCCTCTGGAATTGGATGTGAATATTGCCGACGGTTCAGGCACCATTCGGGTTCAGAACCTTGTTGGGAATTTGAAAATTGATGACGATACCGGAAAAATTCAAGTTGAAAATATATTCGGCAAGGTGATTGTAAACGATGCTTCCGGAAAAATTGATATAGAAGACATTCGAGGCAGTGTTATGGTCAGAGATGGCTCCGGACCCATCCAAATCGATCATATCAATGGTGACGTTTATGTTACGGACGGCTCCGGTGATATGACAATCCTGCATGTCGACGGCAATGTAACCGTGTCGGATGATTCCGGTGATATTGACATAAGCGATGTATCCAGGGCTGTTTTCATCAGCGCGGCCGGCAGCGGAGAGCTTAACATTGAACGTGTCAAAGGAAAGAACACGACTCGGGAGTAGATGGTTCTGTTATTCCTTCCGGGACGCAGGTCCTACGGGCCGGAATCCAATTGTGAGCGAAGCGAACTAACTTCAGACCTCGTTGAATAGTTTACTGGTTGAATGGTTGATTAGGTAAATTGTAGTCATAATTTCAGAATGTATCGATCGTTTAAACATGAAGTCCCCAATTATTTTGCAAATATGGGATAAATCCATATTTACAACCACTTAACCAATCAACTAATCAACCAATCGAGGATATATGAACTTGTATCCTTTTATTTTTTAAGTCGTGAGGTAAAAGCAATGCAGGTTAAGGATAAAGTGGTTCTGGTCACAGGCGGCGGTAACGGGATCGGCGCCGCCCTTTGCCGGCGGTTTAAGCGCGAAGGTGCTCGTGGTATCGCAGTGGTGGACATAGACGCTGAAGCAGCACGTCAAGTGGCTGAAGAAATCGGCGAAACAGCACTGGTGGCCGATGTTGCCGTTGAAGCCGACGTTGTCCGGGTGGTGCGGGAAACAGAGCAGCAGCACGGTTCGATAGATTTGTTTTGTTCGAACGCCGGGGTGGCATTCATGGACGCACCGGGCGGCAAAGCCACTAGCTGCCCCAATGAGAACTGGCAGAAAGCCTGGGATATCAATGTGATGGCCCATGTTTATGCGGCCAGAGCAGTGCTGCCGGCTATGATTGCGCGGCAGGAAGGATATCTTCTCAACACGGTGTCCGCGGCCGGCTTGCTGAACCAGATCGGGTCTGCTTCATATTCGACGACCAAACATGCAGCCATTGGCTTTGCCGAATCACTGGCGATTACCCACGGAGATGACGGCATTAAGGTTTCAGTGATTTGTCCTCAAGCCGTGGCGACGCAAATGATCGGTGATGTTAAAGATGGCGGTCCCCAGGGCGTAGATGGCATTTTGACACCGGAAGAGGTGGCTACCAGTGTCATCGCGGGCCTTGCAGAAGAGATTTTTTTGATTCTGCCGCACGCAAGGGTGCGTCTTTACATGGAACGTAAGAATTCCGACTACGATCGCTGGCTTGACGGTATGCGTCGATTCAGACGCTCTGTTTTAGGGCCGGGAATTTAGGCCCTTATCAGGTTTTATCTGACAACATGTTGTAAGTTACGACTTGAGATTTCAGGTGTCGGGTTTCAGGAAAAAAAAATTTCAAATTACAAAACACAAATCACAAATAAATCACAATGACCGAAATTCTAAATCCCAAACAATTGACGGTTTCGTAAAAAGTCCGAAAGTTGGCAATTTTATAATTTCACACATAAAAATTTCAATAGGTTATGGAATCGAATTTCGAAGGGTGGAATCGCTCTCCGAGGCGTAGGCGCTAGAACCCCTACGAGCCGGAGGCTTCGCTTCATCTTTTTATAAAAATGGATAGAATAAAGGCCTTCGACATTCGCTATGGCCATGTTAAACCTTAATTCTTTACTTGTACCCGTCTTCCCGGGAACCTATCTTGCAGCAGTTTTGCTGCGTACGCCTTGTCACAGGCGCCGAATTGCTGGCTGGCGCCGAAGATTGTTATCGTTCCATCCGGTTCGAAGCGCACATGAGCGCCACCGAGTTCGTGGACCCGCGCGTTTTCAAACCCGAGATTTTTAATCTCGACTTCAGTGTTGCGCAAAATCTCCCGATGCCACAGATCCCCGGATCGGAGCAGGACGGCTTTTTCGAGTCCATGACCGCTGACGGATACCAGAAGAATTTTACCATTATAACCTTCCGACAATCTGACCGGGCTGATTCGGCTATCCGGTTCGATGCGCTGCTCGACGGGATGATTTTTTTGCATTTTTGAAGGGGCGTTGCTGGTAATGACGACTTTCAATGATGGCCTCCTACCAGAGGTGGTGAAAATCACGAACATCGGGGTTCTTAGCTTTCATCCCTCTTTGATTCTGTTAAATCAGTTTTTAGGCACTCTAGCTCATTTAAGTTCATTTTCACTCATAAATACTAAAACAAACATTCCCGTGCGGGAAGGAACCAGCGCGGAGTCCTTATGCCCGGGTATCTGTGGGAAAATCTACAATTAAAAAGCTGGGCGGCATTTGTCAATAAATGAAATTTCCGATTAGTCAAATAAAAGATTGACAAATTTTGGGGAAAGGCTAATTAAAACCAAATATTTGTACAGCAGGGTAGCGGT
>JBAVYC010001129.1:0-2257 GCA_049698595.1 Desulfobacterales bacterium
ATTCATCCCCGGCCTCAAGCGCCTGGCGCAAGCGATTCAGGACAACGGCGCGCGCGCCGTCGTCCAGATCAATCATGCCGGTCGTTACAACTTTTCTTTCTTTCTGGACGGCAAACAGGCGGTCGCGCCGTCGGCCGTGCCCTCCCGAATGACCCGAGAGACGCCGCGGGAGCTGACAATCGACGAAATCAAGGAAATAGTCAACCGTTTTTCCCAGGCGGCCGTGAGGGTCAAAAAAGCCGGCTATGATGGTGTCGAAGTGCTCAGCGGCACGGGTTATCTGATCAGCGAGTTTCTCTCGCCTTTCACCAACAAAAGAGAGGATGACTACGGTGGTTCGTTTGAAAATCGAATGCGCTTCGGTCTGGAAGTCATGCAGGGCATCCGGCAGGAAGTTGGCGCTGATTTCCCCATAATTGTGCGCATGAACGGCAATGATTTTATGCCCGGCGGCAACGGCCGCAAGGATTTGCAGGAATATGCCCGGCGACTGGTTCACGTCGGTGTCGATGCCCTCAATATCAACGTCGGCTGGCATGAAGCCAGAGTACCCCAAATCGTGACCTCGGTTCCCCGGGGGGTGTTCGGTTATCTGGCCAAGGGCATCCGGGAATTGGTGGATGTTCCGGTCATTTCCGGTCATCGCATCAACGATACGGCCACAGCCCGCGAAATGATCGCAGACGGTTTGTGCGACATGGTGGCCATGGGCCGTCCTCTGATTGCAGACCCGTATCTGCCGCAGAAAGCGGAAGCGGGGCACGAAAAGGGAATCGTCCACTGCATTGCCTGTGCCCAGGGCTGTTTTGACAACCTCTTCAAGTTAAAGCCGGTCGAATGCCTCTGCAACCCCAAAGCGGGCCATGAGAAAGAATCGGCCGTCGAAAAAACGAAGGCACCTAAAAAAGTCATGGTGGTCGGCGGCGGAGCCGCCGGAATGAGCGCGGCGCTTTCCGCCCGGGAAAAAGGCCATAGCGTCACCCTTTACGAAAAAGACAACCGCCTGGGTGGCCAGCTTTACCTGGCAGCCGCCCCGCCGGGCCGGGAAGAATTTGCTGAGCTGGCAAAAGATTTGGAATATCAGGTGGCGCTCAGCAACATAAACGTGGTTCTGGATCAAGGCGTTGATGAAGCACTGTTCGACCATGAAAAACCGGATGCCGTTATTTTGGCTACCGGGGCGCTGCCGATTCAACCGCCGATCCCGGGTGTCGAGCTTCCCCATGTCGTTCAGGCATGGGAGGTTTTACAGGAGACCGCCGTAATCGGAAAGCGGGTGGTGATCATTGGAGGCGGCGCCGTGGGGGTTGAAACCGCCCTGTTTCTTGCCGAAAAAGGAACCCTTTCCCCGCAAGCATTGAAGTTTCTCCTGGTAAACAGGGCCGAAGATCCGGAGGTTTTATATGAGCTTGCAACCCGGGGGACGAAAGACATCGTCGTAATTGAAATGATCGATAAAATGGGCAAAGACATCGGAAAAACCACGCGCTGGGGGATTTTACAGGATCTGTCGCGACAAGGCATTCAAACCAAAGCAACAACCAAGGCGCTTGCGATCACCGCAACATGCGTTAAGGCAGAAATGGACGGCAAAATCGAAGAAATACCGGCGGATACCGTGGTGCTGGCGGCCGGTGCCGCTTCTTATAATCCGCTGCAGGAATTCGTCGAAAAACAGGGAATTCCATGCAAAGTTATCGGCGATGCCGCCCGGGTGGCCCTGGCGTTTGATGCGGTCCATCAGGGATTTGAAGCGGGAAGAACCGTGTGAATTTGAAATAATTAAAGCGCATACGGTTTCGCAGATTACCAAACGATGGTGACATAGGGATAGTCGATTATTTTCTGATCCTTATGTCCAGTTAAGTATATCAACATTTTTTTGGGGGGGTTATGGTAATGAAGGAACCGTAGGTTGTGATTGCCCCTTGTACCAAAAAAAAATTGTTACTCCTGATCCACCAAAAAAATAAAGGGAAACGAAAAATGAGCAAACGAAGTGATCTGATGACCAAAGGTCCGGAACGGGCCCCCCATCGTTCGCTGTTGCGGGCCGACGGATTTACCGACTGGGAAATGGAACGGCCGATCATCGGCATTGCCAATTCCTTCAACGAAATCATTCCGGGACACATGCATCTGGACAAGCTGGTGGATGCCGTTAAAGCCGGGATATATGCGGCCGGCGGAACCCCGGTGGTGTTCAATACCATCGGGGTGTGCGACGGCATTGCCATGAATCATGTGGGTATGAAAT
>JBAVYC010001130.1:0-2078 GCA_049698595.1 Desulfobacterales bacterium
ATGCAGGCTTCGCACTGCACGCATTCATCTCCGGCAATCGGGATGAAAGGTGATGGCAATACAGCGGTGGGATTGTCCCAAACCGTCCGGCCTCGCACGTTGGAACAGCAACAACCGCAGCACAGGCACATCACGCCGAATCTTCCGTCCATATGATTCTGAGTGGTGGGAATCAGGCCGCGTTCCACCATGTCGTCCAAATATTGAACGGCCTGCTCCTTAGTCACCCGACTGCCCAGTCCCACTTTTTCAAAATGCCTGGCCGTGCCTCCGATAAAAATACAGCTTCCAATGGGGAATCTGTCGCGGCATTCGCGGATGTCCAGCTTTTCCGTACGCGTGCGGCAGGGGCAGGGTACCAACTGAAAATCCTCGGTCTGAAGATCCTGGATAAATTGGTGGGCTTCTTCAGCGCTAAAGGTTTTTTCCTCAGGATGAATGGTCTTGTCGATGGGAATGGCCCGAAGCACAGGTGTGCCTTTTGACGAGGTGCCATAGTACTTATAGAATTTCTCCTTGATAAAAAACTGCTGATAGAGCCTGGCCGCCTCGCGGTCCCTCGGATTGATGTCGGGATAAAACATATGCAAATTAAGCAGGTTTGGAATGGGCGGGATGCAATGCCGACCTTTGGAGGCAATGACAAAGCCTTTTGTTATCAATGGCGCCAGGATGTTTTGCACGTCATCAACGCTTTTCCCCGTTGCATCCGCTAATTCCTCCAATGTTTTAAATACCGGGGGCATAAAAAGATGCTGAACCAGCTCGGCCTCTTCCAGTGTATACACGATTTTTAAATAGGCAATAAAGGCCTGTGAAAGATCGTCGCCGGCTTTCGGGGCGGTTTGATAATTCTTGTCCACATTCTCTGCGATTTGAACGTAGGCTTGATCATGCATGTCCTCTCCTTCCATCATTCATTTATTATGCCTTTGCCCGGTTTTCAGTAAACCTGAGATAATTGCTAAAAGTGGAAAGCGGGCAAAAGTATCAGTACCTTACGCCTTGGCCCTGAAGCCCTCCGGTTTGCGAAAACGTTGGGGTTAAATCTTCATTAACTGGTTCATATATTCAGGAATGGATTTATCTGGAATACCGTTTACCTGCTTCCAGCGGATACTTTCGGGTTTCCCGCCTTTTCGTTTCATAAAGTTCATAATGGCTGGATGATCATACATATTGCCAGGTCTGAAAACTTGAAAATCTGCTACGTCCACACCTTCTGCAGACCAAAATTTTTTCACAAACCTCTTATTAACGAAAGAACCAAGCCGGGATACATTCCCCTTCGTGGCTTTGGCAAAAAATGAGGTCTCAAATTCCCGGTTCCATGTTAGCCAGGCATAGGAAAATATCTCGTTGGCCAGCAGATCTTCAGACGCGAATACCAAGCCATATTCAGGCTCAGCCACATCGCCGAAATCCGGTCCTATCGTTGTCAAAACCTTGCGTCCAGAAGTAATTGTCAAGCGAAGTTTAGAACTGATTTCAGGAACCTGTGCAATCTCCTCATACATGGCAAAAAAATTTTCACCGCCGCTGTGAAAATCGCGTCGGCTATCCTCTCGCAAGAAACCGACACCGAGTTTCAGGCCGGATGTCAACTCTCCCATAATATGTGATGAAACCCTGGGCATAAGAATAATATGATCTACTTGGTTTACAAGCGATGAGATCCAGATCGGGGTTTCCCAGTGATGGGTCCCGGTCGGGGATGTCTGAATATAAGAATCGTATCCGGCTTCTTCAAAAAACACCGGTGTTGCCCCACTTTCTTCAATGACCGGTAACAGCCCGGCTGATTGACAAAGTTCCCGTGAAGACCCTCTTTTACTGTCCTTCTTCCAGTGTACAGCCTCAACTCCACTCTGATCTCCTACCAGAACTTCTCCTGCCCCCTTGCTTTTTAAAATCCTGACGACCTGTGCGAGGACCCTGGGATCAGATGTGGCTGGAAATTCATTTCCAGAGTTGAGGGCAAGCTTGATCAGGATCTTGTCGCCCCTTGACAGCCAGGAAAAATCCGTGGTGGATTCAAGAATATCAATAATAAGGCCTGGTGATTTTTCCTGCTGTCC
>JBAVYC010001131.1:0-3017 GCA_049698595.1 Desulfobacterales bacterium
ATCTGCAACGGCGGAACCGCGCGCTTTAACTGTGGCGCCAAAAAGATTTTGGTTCATGAAGGACAGATAAAGGGCGTGATTACCGAAGATGATGACGAGATTACAACCCAATATGTTGTTTCCAATATATCTCCGATCGCCACCTATAACCATTTGATGGACCCTGAACACATCCCGCCAGATGTGTCGGTCGAGATGAAAAGCCGCAATCTGAGCACATCGGCATTTACCCTGTTTATGGGGTTTGACTGTGAGCCCGAGCAGCTGGGGATTGCAGAATCCACCAACTTTTTGATGAGCTCGACAGATATTTCGAACGGCCTCCTCGACAGGATGAACCGGCTGGATGTTAAAGACGAACTTATGGTTCTCAGCTGCTATGATGTCACGGATCCTGAATTCTCCCCGGCCGGAACATGCCAGGCGAATGTGGTGACATTAAAATACGGTGAACCCTGGTTGCGGATTCCCCCGCGGCAGTATCATGATGTGAAATTCCGCTGCGCGGACGATATGCTTAAGCGAATCTATGAAATTTACCCGGAGGCCAAAAATCATATTGAAGAAGTTGAAGTGGGCACCCCGCTGACCCATATGCGCTATCTCGGTCATCCCCTGGGTGCCATATATGGCTATGAAATGCTGACCAAGGATTCTCTCTTTTTCCAGCCCGGACGCTACTCTCCGATCACCGGACTCAGTTTTGTCGGGGGATGGGCCGGCGACAATGGTTTTGAGCCGACGTTGCGATCGGGGATATCGGCGGCTAATTCAATAATCAGAAGAATGGGGGCTGAATAGGCTTTTCTTGAGCTCAATACTCCGATGTCAGCGACCTGTTGCCCGTTGGCTTTTGTTGGTAAAAAAGGATTTTTGACTATTACGAACTATTGTATGAATCATTACAATAATCAGAGCTGGATCTATTCCTGGCCACTTTGTATTTTGTAGGTTGGGTTGAGCCTACTCCAGAAATTGTTGGGTTTCGTTGCACTCAACCCAACCTACATTTTGCCGGTGTTATTACGAAATGCGAAACCCAACAACGGTCGATTTCGGAACCGAGCCCTAAAAGTTTCTATTTCGATTAGACTGGCTGTTTTTCAAGCCAGCGGCAGCCTTCATATGAAAAAAACAACGGACAACTGACCACTGGCAACTTACATCCCTTAGGAGATCACCATGCGAAAAGGAATCTGGCAGGAGTTTGACGGATACCAGGAAATTGTTGAGGAAATCAAGGTTAGCAGAAGGCTGGGCGGCACAGCATCTTCGGCAGTGATTGCCGCAGAAGAATACATTCGTCAATTGCATCCCGAGCACCTGGAACTGTATGTCTCGGATAGCATTGAGGAGACTAGGTCCACTAAAACGTTACGCCTGGTTTCTAAGGACAACTACCTGCCGCCATTTCTGGCCGGTCAATACATTGCCCTCTTTCTCGAAGTCGGCGGTATTCGTACCAGCCGCCCCTACAGTATATCTTCTCAGCCCAATCAAGTCGGATATTATGATATCACCATCCGGCGGGTTGAAAATGGGCTGGTTTCCAACTTTTTACTCGATGAGGTCAAACGCGGCGATACGCTCATCAGTTCCGGGCCGGCCGGTAATTTCTATTTCAATCCCCTTATCCATAAAGAGACCATCGTCTGTATCGCCGGCGGAAGCGGGATTACACCGTTTATGAGCATGATTCGCGAAATCATTGAATGCGGATTGGATCGCACCGTATATCTATTTCACGGGAGTAAAACAACAGATGATGTCATTTTTAGCGATGAGATTTCGCATCTTGCGCAAAGGTTTGAAAATATTCATTACATACCGGTCATTGAAGAGCCGGCCGGAGCCTACGCCGGTGCCTGTGGGTTTATCACCCATCAAGTATTGCGGGAAGTGCTGGAGAACATTGACGACAAATCCTTTTTTATCTGTGGCCCTCAGGGCCTCTACGATTTTTGTCTGCCCCAGGTGGAAGATCTCGGGGTCCCAAGACGGAAAATCAAACAGGAGATGTATGGTGCAGCCCCCAATATCTGGGAGCATCCCGGCTGGCCTGCGGATATCAACCCGGAGGATACCTTTTCCGTTAATGTTAAAAATAGCAAGCAACTAAATGCCAAAGCCGGTGAGACGCTGCTTGCGGCCCTGGAGAAAAATGAGATTGTGGTGCCTTCATTGTGCCGTTCCGGCGAATGCAGTATGTGCCGGGTGAAGATTCTGTCCGGGAAAGTGTACCAACCGGCCGGAGTTCCGGTGAGAAAATCGGACCGGCAGTTCGGCTATGTCCATTCGTGTATGGCATTTCCGATTAGTGATCTGGAGATTATAATTTAAAAATTGGTCAAAGGTTAAAGGCAAAAGGCTAAAGGCAATGAAGCTGAAAGCTCAAGGCTTAAAGCCTAAAGGCTCAGGGCTCGAGGCAGATAAGCTGAAAGCTCAAGGCTCAAAGCTGAAAGCAGGAAGGCGCAAGGCAAAAGGTTAAAGGCTTAAGGTAAAAGGAATAAGGATTAGGGGATTGAGAAGCTGAAAGATGAGGGAGGAAGGAAGCGGGAAGATGGAAGACGGGGGACCGAGATAAGTGACCCAAAACTGGTTTCTGGTTTCAGCTCTTAAATGGGCCCGACCCATCGAACCCAACGATCCAAACGAAAAATCAGCGGCCACCAGCAGAGCGTGGCCCCGGCCCCTTCCAGGGGCCTTCCTCATACCCCCAGCTCTGCTGCTGGTCGCTGATTATTTCTACGAACTCAACGAATATAGCGATCGTAAGCACCTTGACAGACATTGAGCCTTGGGCATTCAGCTTTGAGCTTAATTTACGATCTAAACCATCCAATGAAAGTGAGGCGTTATGGCGGATAACTATCTGGTTAGTGAAAAAAACGGCAACATTTGCACGATCACTCTAAACCGCCCTGAAAAACGCAATGCCATCAATGTTGCAATGCTGACCGGACTTTGCGAAATGGTGGAGCATCAGGTATCTGATCCTGAAGTCCGGGCCATCATTC
>JBAVYC010001132.1:0-2144 GCA_049698595.1 Desulfobacterales bacterium
CTGTAAAGTAATGATGTTGTATTAGGCCTTTAGGGGCATTTATCTGACAACATGCTATAAGGCACGTTAGGTGTCAGGTGTCGGGTGTCAGGGCAAAGAAATGTTTGATACCGACACCTGAAACCTATAGAAATTATCGGGGTGCTTGCTGCCCTCGTGGATTCAGTGACCATAATCATTTACTAAAGCACATAAAGGTGTATATCCATCGCCCTCTTCGCTCTGAAAAAATTCGGCCGCTTGATTTTAACGGTATTGCTGATCTCCACCATTGTCTTTGTCGTCATCCGGGTGATACCGGGTGATCCGGCCCTCGTAATTGCGGGAATCGATTCTTCCCCATCAGACATTGAGGCCATTCGGACAAAACTTGGCACCGACAAACCGATGATCACCCAGTATGTCCAATGGGTCTGGGATGTTTTACGCTTTGATTTCGGCAATTCCATGATTTCAGGCCAGCCGGTGACCGGCCTAATATTAGAGCGTTTCCCCCTTACATTGTCCCTCGCATTGCTGGGCATCGTGATATCAATCATCATTGCCATTCCTCTGGGGGTGATTTCCGCCGTAAAACGCTGGTCTTTTTGGGATTACACGGGCATGGGTTTTTCACAGATCGGCATGGCCATTCCGAGTTTCTGGCTGGGCATTCTTCTGCTTCTCCTGTTTTCGGTGAAAATCAAGCTTTTCCCGCTCTTTGGATCCGGCAGCCTCAAACATCTTATTTTGCCGTCCCATTCTCTGGGGATCGCCCGGGCAGCCGTTCTTTTGCGCCTGACCCGGGCATCCATGGCAGAGGAACTCAGCAAGGAGTATGTCGTTACCGCCAGATCCAAAGGTCTGACCGAACGGATGGTAAATTATAAGCACGCGCTGAAAAACGCATTGCTGCCGGTCATCACGATTGCCGGCATACAGCTGGGGTATATGCTGGGTGGGGCCATCATTATCGAGCAGGTTTTTTCTTTGCCGGGTTTGGGAAGGCTTTTTCTTTTCGCCATCTACCAGCGGGATTTCCCCCTGATACAGGGCGGTGTGATTTTTGTAGCGTTTATCTTTTCTTTGATCAATTTTGTGGTTGATATGTTATACAGCCTGCTGAATCCTAAGATTCGGGTAAGCTAAGGGCATGGAGCATAGGGCATAGGGTACAGGGGGTAGGATAAATCCTAATGTTACAACCGCGGAGTTAATAAAAAGCGAATATCGAATGTCGAATCATGAATATCGAATGTCGAAGGAATGTATTCTATCTATTTTTATAAAAAGATGGAGCGCAGCGACTCCACACTTCGAAATTCATTATTCGTTATTCGATATTCTGCGGTTCGCTGTTCAGCCCGACTGCCGGCTGCCAAAGCGTCCAGTCTAATTATCAGCAAACCGTGCCATTTTGGTGTAATTTCATACAAGGTAGGCGACTATCAAAATCCTGAAACCTGAACACTGACATCTAACCTTAAAACATGTTGACAGATATAACCTGATAAAGGCCGATTTATTGACTGGGTCAGAAAATCATCATCTGCTTGACATCCATAACCTGGACGTCAGTTTCGAACAGCACAAGGGCATTGCCCATGCGCTGAGGGGAATCGATCTGTCCCTGAAATCCGCTGAAATCCACGCCCTGGTGGGAGAGTCGGGTTCCGGAAAGACGGTGACCTCGATGTGTGTCATGGGACTTTTAGCGACGCCGCCCTGCAGGGTGAATGGTGGCGAAATTATTTTCCAGGGACGAAACCTTCTGAGGCTTTCTGAAAATGACCGGCGTAAGGTGCGGGGCAAGGAAATCGGAATGATTTTCCAGGAACCCGGAAAATATCTGAACCCGGCCTATAAAATCGGAGAACAAATTACCGAAACACTGATTTTACATTTTAATATGACCCGGAAGAGCGCCGTTGCGCAGGCTTTGGAATTTTTGAACCTCGTGGGCCTGGGTAAAAACAAACGGGTGTTGAACAGCTATCCCCATGAGCTTTCCGGCGGCATGAAACAAAGGGCAATGATCGCTATGTCCGTTGCCTGTCATCCGGCCCTGCTGATTGCCGATGAGCCGACTACGGCCCTGGATGTAACCCTGCAGCTTCAGATTTTAAAGCTGATCCAGAACCTCAAGGATAAATTCTCCATGGGCG
>JBAVYC010001133.1:0-4657 GCA_049698595.1 Desulfobacterales bacterium
GGAATAATGGAAAGTATCTATGCTTAAAAAGCTAACAAATCAAATCTATAAAAGATGCAGCAAACCAATAGAATTAGATTCAGGCGAATTATAGAAATTAAATGAAAAAGCCTTGTAGGTTATTTTGTACTATCCATAGCTCAATCCGAATTTTGCCGGACACTGCCTAATTCGATTCAGCGCTATTTAAGTCCATTTGCAAAAAGAGGAAGCGAGTAGAAATGGCTATCGAAGATGGGGATAACGAACAAACAGAAACCAAAGAATATAAGGTTCTTGTAGCGGTTGATTTCTCACCATCCTCTGCACGGGCTCTGAGGATGGCAAAGTCGATTCTGGGGAGAAAGCCAGATCAAATTATGGTTATGCATGTAATAGATCGTAATTTTGTTGAAAAATGCACAAACAGCCAAATCGGAACAGAAAAAAATATTAGAGAAACATTGTTTCTTCAAGCCAAAAAAAGCTTAACAGACTTTCTACGTTCTGAGGGTATGGAAGATGATTCTATAAAAAAGTTGATCTGCGAGGGGATACCTTTTCTTGAGATCAACAAAAAGGCTGTTGAATACGGAGTTGACATGGTCATTATGGGAAACCGAGGCAATTCGGGAGACATGCAAACCATCTTTTTTGGTAGCACCACCGAGAGAGTTCTGAGATTCATGAGTCGGCCGGTTCTTTGTGTTCCTATAGAAGAAGATCGAAAATAGCGACATACTTAATAAATCAACGTCGACGCCGCGTGGCTGTTACAGATTTTCATGCACAGACCGACACAAATTCTGTGAAAGACCATCCTCGGGGGAGGGTTGCGATCTGTTCACTCTCTTTGACGGAGTTTACACTTGGCAAACATATCGTCGATATAGCGGAGAAATGGGGAGCTCGTGTGGCCGGATCGGCAGAGCATAGGGCTGTTAAAAGTGACATTCCAACCTTGATTCTGGCCGGAGAATTCGATCAAAACACCCCTTCATACTGGGGAAAATTAGCGGGAGAAACGTTGCACAATAGTCACTACATAGAATTTCCTGGTGCGGGTCATGGAGTAATCAATAACGGAGTCTGCGCACTATCTGTTATAAAGGCCTTTTTTGATACCCCTACGAGCCGTCCTGATGACAGGTGTGTAGAATTATTGACCGGACCAATATTTGTAATGTCAGAGACTGACTAAATGGACTAATTTTTGCTAATCCGGTTTTCACAGAATGTCGCTTCACAACCATGCTGTATATTTGAAGTGATGCAGAGAATGATTTTGCCTTCTATTGGAATAACATCAAAATCCAACCACAGCCGTTTACCAAGATCAAAACTCAATATATTTTTAGGTGTCATGCGGAGGAGGCCCGATTTAAGGTTAACTGTACAAATATATAATAAAATCAATTGATTCAACAGGTTCGATTCAGGCATGGAATCCACACTCAGCTCAAAATGTAGATTACCAATTATGCAATCTTTAGTTTGCCGGGATTGTGGATATGTCATAATAATCTATCAATTTGAGTTTTTTTCTTTTAGATTTGAAGGGCTAATCTGA
Organism: Desulfobacterales bacterium; assembly: GCA_049698595.1. Lineage (GTDB taxonomy): Bacteria > Desulfobacterota > Desulfobacteria > Desulfobacterales > JAFDCJ01 > JAFDCJ01. Next base: position 1,550 of record JBAVYC010001133.1, read on the forward strand.
ACAGCATTTCAAATTGGATTATAATGACTTTTGCATATTGGACGCACTTCTTTTTTCAACACTGTCGGCCATCCCAACACCCCAATAGCAGCCTTCAGGTTGTCATTTATTCCATTCTGAAGCGTCCTGACAATGTTAAACCACAACCAGTTTTTTATTGATAAATCAAGCTTATACCGTCTATTTAAAGTCTCCATCAGAAAAGGAGGCCTAAATGCTAAAACCTGCTGTTATCAAACTGACCAGAGAAAACTGTGAACATCAGAACAGCAAAGCTATTGCTGGATTGATTGCTTTTCAGATCTCCAGTTGTTCTTTGTTTAATGAGGTGTACAATAGTCTTATCAGGTGCACGTCACTGATTTGATGAAAATCTGTTATTTGATGTTTCAAAATTTAAAAACCCGGTCTTGATTTTTTAAGGCCCGTCAGGTAGAAACGCCAACAGTGCCAATTATTTACAAGACGGATTTTGTCGTTAGACAGTTCCAAGGGCACGAAGCAGATGGGTGAAACTCTTATCAAACCGTGGGCTGTATCAAAGACGGAGTCAGTGATGTCGGTTGTTTGTGGAAACAGATGGATAACCTTGGGTTGTCCTCTATTTATTATCATTTTGCTCGCTTATGGGCCTGGTGCCGGCCTGGTCCACTCACAGACCCATTTTCAAAACCCCCTGGAAACTAAGAACGTCCTCATCCTGAATGCTTTCGAATCGCACATACCCGCTTTTGAAAGAATCAATCGAGAATTGTCAGCCGTTTTACAATCCGGTGGGATCGGCATTGGACGCCAATTCTTTGACCACCTGGGCCTGTCACGTACCCCCGGTCCTGAATTCAGAAAGTTTAAGATGCAGATGATCAGCCGGCGCTACAGCGAGCACAAGATCGACTTAATCATCACTCTGTACCCCGAATCTTTGAAGTTTCTGCTGGACATGGGTGAGAGCTTCTTTCCCGTTGCCCCCGTCATAGCCCTCTTTATACCGCATGGCTATGAGCTGCCGGAGATGGTTCGCCGAATCATTCCTCATGTGGTCCTCCCGGATCTAAACCGAACGATAGAGATTGTCCTGAAGCTGGTCCCCAAGGCTGAGCGTGTTTATGTCGTGAACGGGACCCATCCTTTTGATAGATGGTTGGAAAGCTTGGCGAGAAAGGATTTCAAGAAATGGGAAGACCGCCTGGACTTTTACTACCTGAGCGACCTGCCTCTGGAGAAGATTCTGACCACTGTATCCACCGCTCCTGCCAACAGCATCGTATACCTCACATCCCTCAGTCAAGACGTGACTGGAGAATACAATCGCACTGCCGATGTGAGCCAAGAGCTCGCCAAGGTCTCCAAGGCACCGGTTTTCGGACTCTTCAGTACTGTGCTCGACAAAGGAAACGTAGGCGGTTCACTGGTCAGTTTCAAGGACATTGGAACTGAAGCAGGCGAATTAGCGCTGGATATACTTAAAGGAGACCAAAATATCGAGAATATCCCCGAAGTGCTGAAGGTACCTCAAGTGGATATATTTGATTGGCGTCAGCTAAAACACTGGGACTTGAGCGAGTCTGACTTGCCCAAGGGAAGCGTCATTATCAACAGGGAGTTCAGCCTATGGGATCTGAAATATTATGCCATCGGTGTAATGATCTTTATACTGGCGCAGTCATTCCTGATCATTGTGTTGTTTGTACAAAGACGCCGCAGGAGATCGGCGGAGGAGTCGCTCCGGCAGAAATCGAAGGAGCTTGATCAATTCTTTAACGTTTCCCTGGACTTGTTGTGCATCGCGAACACCGACGGATACTTTTTGCATTTGAACCCGGCCTGGGAAAGGACGCTTGGTTACAGCAGGGAAGAACTCCTGACACAACAGTTTCTTGACTTCGTTCACCCTGACGATTTGGTAAGGACTCAGGAGGCGATTTCCACTCTGGCATCGCAGGGAAAAGTCATCCATTTCGATAACCGCTACCGCTGCAAAGACGGTACCTATCACTGGCTCGAATGGACTTCAGCCCCGGTGGGAAATCTTATCTTTGCGGTTGCGCGGGACGTCACAAAGCGCAAGCATGCTGAGGAGGCCCTGCAAGAGCGCCTGCGGTTTGAGCAGTTGCTGTCGGACGTTTCGGCTAGGTTCGTGAACATACCTTCTGATCGTGTTAACTCTGAGATTGAGTGCGGATTGAAACAGATTCTCGAATTCTTCCAGGTCGACCGTGCCGGGCTGGTTCGGACAGTACCGGGTAGGTCCGCCTACCAGCTCACCCACGTTGCTTATGGCGAGGATGTTCCGCCCATTCCGTCAGGGGTCGAGCTTCCCATGTCGAACAACCCCTGGGCCTACGAAAAACTGATATTAAAGCGTGAAGTGGTGGCCTATTCGAGGCTCGATGATCTGCCGCCTGAGGCGAGCGTGGACAAACAAACCTGGAAAGAATGGGGTATTCAATCCAATGTGAACATTCCTATCTTGGTCGGCGAGCCCGTTGATCACATTATTTCTATCAATTCGGTAAAGCGTGAGCAGGTCTGGCAGGAGGGACTCTTCTCTCGGTTGCAGATTCTCGGCGAGATCTTCGTGAGCGCACTGGAGCGCAGGCAGGCGGAGGAGGCATCTCGAGAAAGCGAGAGGATACTGCGACAGAATGAAAATGATCTCAGGAAGCTTGCAGGGAAACTGATTTACGCTCAAGAGGAGGAGCGGAGCCGCTTAGCTCGTGAGCTCCATGATGATTTAGCACAACGTTTGGCGGTTTTTGCGATCAATGTCGGACGCCTCCAACAGCAGTTGGTGGATCCACCAATCCCTGTTCAGGAAGAGCTTTGTGAGATGAAAAAGGATATAGTTAAAATTTCTCAAGATGTCCATAACCTCTCGCGCCAACTTCACCCATCCATCCTGGACGATCTTGGGTTAATCAAGGCAGTCGAATCGGAATGCACCAACTTTTCGAGGAGGGAAGGGATTGAACTTGTCTTCAACCATGAGAAAATCCCCACGGTTATCCCGAAAGATATTTCTCTTTCTCTATACCGAATTATCCAAGAAGCACTGAGCAACATTTCCAAGCATGCCTGTGCGGAGCACATTTCTGTTTCTTTAAAGCA
>JBAVYC010001134.1:0-4203 GCA_049698595.1 Desulfobacterales bacterium
GGGACGAACCCGGTGTATGGGATGGCTGATACCCAGGCAGTGATCAAAGCCTTTGAAAAAATACCGCTGGTGGTCAGTTTTTCCTCTTATATGGATGAAACCACCGCCCAGGCCGACCTTATCCTCCCCAATCATATTTATCTCGAACGCTATGAAGATGTTCCTTTTGCCCGGGGATTTCCCAAGCCGATCTTCGGCTTGACCCAACCGGTGGTTGAACCGTTGTACGACACGCGCCATATCGGCGATGTGATTATTCAATTGGCGCAAGAGACGGGTGGAACGGTGGCAGACGCTTTCCCCTGGAAGAATTATAGGGGTTGTCTTGAAGAAACCCTGGAGGAATTGGCATCCTTGCTGGAAAAGGGATTTCGGTTGGATGAGGAGTTTTCGAGCTCGAATCGGCCCGGGGCCTTCGAGACCGAATCGTCCAAATTTGAATTTTCGAACAGCGAGATAAATGCCTTGCCCCGTTACGCGCCGATAGCGGCCCAGGGCGATGAGTCCTTCTATCAGCTGTTGCTCGTACCTTACGATTCCATGCGACTTGCCAGCGGTTATGTCGGTTCACCGCCTTTCCTCGTCAAAGCCCTCGAAGATAGTATCTTACAGGGCAATGATGTCCTGGTCGAAGTGAATCCGGCAACCGCTAAAAAGCTGGGTTTGTCAAGTGGCGAATATGCGACACTGAGCACACCAACGGGCACCGGCAGGGTAAAAGTATACTTTTTTGACGGAATTATGCCCGGCGTCATTGCGATTCCCCGGGGATTGGGACACACCGGTGAGAATAAATTTCTGGCCGGCAAAGGCCTTAATTATAATACGCTGTCGGCAGCGGTTGAAGATCCGGCCACCGGCCTTGATGCAGCCTGGGGAATCCGGGCCAAGCTTGCCAAAGTGTAGCAAAGATAAATAGCCAATATTAGAAAGCCAATTTCGAGGGGTTCGAATGAAACACAAGAAGTTTGGGATGGCCATCGATCTGGACAAATGTGTCGGTTGTGGTACCTGTATGGTGGCCTGCATGGCTGAAAACAATGTGCCGTTTCGGGAAGATGACACCGATAAACTGCTCAGCGTTGCCTGGATGCGGGTGTACCGGTTGACCAACCGGAAACCGTACCCGCAGACCGAGGAATGTTTCCTGCCCCGGCCTTGCCAGCAATGTGAAGGTCACGCGGGCCATTCGCCGTGTGTATCGGTGTGCCCGGCAACCGCTACAGACTATGACCTGGATACCGGAATCGTCAGCCAGATTTACACCCGCTGTTTCGGTTGCCGATACTGTATGGCGGCCTGTCCGTATCACGTCCGCCAATTTAACTGGTGGGATCCGGTGTGGCCGGATGGGATGGAAAAATCCTTAAATCCCAATGTTTCCGTTCGGATGCGGGGGGTCGTCGAAAAGTGCAGCTTTTGCATCCATCGTTACCAACTGGCTAAGGAAAAAGCCTATGCCCAAGGGCGACGAGAGGTAGAGGAGCATGAGTACCAGACTGCATGCACCCAGGCATGTCCAGCGGGAGCCATCACCTTCGGCGATTTAAATAACCCGCAGCATGCCGTGCATCAAATGGTGCGGCCCGATCTTAAGCACGGGGGCAACTCGAAGAATCCAAAGGCATTCCGGCTGCTGGAAAGATTGGGAACCAATACCAAAGTCTACTACCTTTCCAGCCGTGAATGGGTTCGACGGGCTGGGGATAATTACCTGAAAAATGAAGGCAAGGTGAAACACGATTAAGGAGCACAGAACTTATGGATTCTGCACTAATTCCCGAAGGCGTTAAACGCTGTCCGACCTGGCAATTCATCCTGTGGATCGGTGCCGTCGGTGTCGTGTTGTTGTGGGGCGTTTGGGCCATGATTCTGGTCTACTTCAAGGGACTGAATCAAACCAATATGAACAATGCTTACGGTTTTGCGTTATGGATCTGGGCCGACCTCGGGATAATCGCTTTGGGAGGCGGTGCTTTTTTCACCGGCTTTTTAAGATATCTTGTCGGCAAAGATGAGTTAAAGAATATCGTTAATTTCGCTGTACTCGTTGGGTTTTACTGTTACGTTTCGGCCCTGATGATTTTGGGCTTCGATATCGGACAACCTTTGAGGGGCTGGTTTATTTTCTGGCATGCCAATGTTCACTCCATGCTTACCGAGGTGGCCTTCTGCCTTACCGCTTACCTGGGCGTTCTGACGATAGAGTATCTTCCGATGATATTGGAAAATCGACAAATCGACAAGGTGCCTTTTTTCCACAACCTGAGTCACAACATGCATGAAATCATGGCTGTTTTTGCGGCCACCGGTGCGTTCCTTTCCTTTTTCCACCAGGGATCCCTGGGAGGGGTTCCGGGGGTGCTGTTCGGCCGACCTTTCGGATTTCGGGAAGGAATTTTTGTCTGGCCCTGGACGTTCTTTTTATTCACCTGGTCAGCGGCTGCCTGTGGGCCTTGTTTTACCATTTTAATGACCAAAATTACTGAAAAAATGACCCGCAAAAAACTGGTTAAGGATAATGTCATCGAACTGTTGGCTAAAATTTCAGGGTGGATGCTTGGCGCTTATATTGTTGCCAAGATTATCGATACAATTTACTGGGCCGCGGTAACAGCGCCTTCCAAGGGTTTTTCATTCATGGAATTTTATACCAACAATCCGGGATCGGCATATGGACTATGGATTTTGATCGCCGAAATCGGGCTTTGCGGGATCATACCGGCCGCTATTCTGATTACCGACCGCGGACGGAAAACCCAGGCAACCTTGTGGGTTGCCATTGTCCTGGCGGTGGTGGGTGTCAGTCTGAACCGCTGGGTGATGGTTCTGCAGGTGCTGGCGGTTCCGGTGCTGTCCTTCGAGAGCTGGAACCTTTATTTCCCAAGCTGGCAGGAAATTGCCACGACCCTATTGCCCGTGGCCTTGGGGATTATCTTAATATCTATTTCTTATCGCTACCTGCCGATATTTCCCCAGGAACGGGAATTAAATCCGATCGAGCCAGCGGTTGATGATGTCGCCCCGCCGGAGGCCCTGGCGTCGCCTGAGGTCGCCGAAGGAACCCTGGAGCCGGCGGAAGCATAGAAAAATTTTGATTTTGATTTTATCCTGGATATAGGAGGATAACAATGTTTCCAATTAATTTTGAATGGATTTGGGATGCAGGACATTTGTTGTTTATGGGAGGGCTATGGTTTGCGCTGTCCATCATGGGACTGGGGGTGACCTACTGCCTTATCAAGGCTGTTTTTGATACATCCAAAAAAAATGGCGCCAGTCATCATTAGACGCCGCCAACCTTCAACTGTAAAAGGCGCTTAATCCGGTAGTGCTCCGGGGAAGCGCTTTTTTTGTGTCAGCACAAGAGGGCTAATATGGACAAAATCATCGTTGAAGGGGGCCACCCCCTGACCGGCGAGGTGAAAATCAGCGGAGCCAAAAATGCGGCCCTGCCGATTCTTATTTCCGCGCTTCTAACAGACGGCACCTGCACGCTTACAAATGTGCCGGATTTAATGGATATTCAAAGCACATCCTTGCTTTTGTCCCATCTTGGCGCGCGCGTCGAAACCCGGGATGATACGATCCGTATCAATGCCGGGAATTTGGCTCAATTCGAAGCACCCTATGATCTGGTGCGAAAAATGAGGGCCTCGGTTTTGGTCCTGGGACCGCTGGTGGCCAGATTGGGCAAGGCCAGAGTTTCGCTGCCGGGTGGTTGTGCCATTGGCGCCCGTCCGATTAACTTACATTTAAAGGGCCTGGCTGCGCTTGGCGCCTCCATTGAATTGAAGCACGGTTATGTGGAAGCTTCCGCCGGACGCTTAAAGGGCGCGGATATCTATTTTGATGTCGTCACTGTAACCGGAACTGAAAATCTGATGATGGCGGCAGCCTTGGCAAAAGGCACCACCGTGCTGCGCAATGCCGCCCGCGAGCCGGAGATTGTGGCCCTGGCGGATACCCTAATTAAAATGGGGGCGGAGATCGAAGGGGCCGGGACATCCACAATTACGATAAACGGGGTTGCCGCACTCAGTCCGATTGTCGCCACCATTATTCCGGACCGTATCGAAGCGGGGACCTTTTTGATGGCCGCCATTTTGACCCGGGGGGAGGTGACCCTACTAAATTGTGAACCGGATCATGTCGGCGCGCTGATAGACAAGTTGCGGCTTACCGGCGCCGAAATTGATGTCA
>JBAVYC010001135.1:0-9081 GCA_049698595.1 Desulfobacterales bacterium
GGATAACAAAGGGTGCATCGGCCGGATTAATCAATCCAAGGCACTAGGGTGCATCCAAAATCCCCGGGTCGGTTATGAGCCCCTGACCGGCGACCCGTCCTGGCCCCCCATCCAACGGAAGAAAAAGATCATCGTTGTGGGTGCGGGGCCGTCCGGGATGGAAGTCGCGCGGGTGGCCCACGAGCGCGGTCACGACGTTACGGTCTATGAGAAAGCCGATACCGTGGGCGGTCAGGTTAAACTCATCGGCAAGCGACCTGGACGCGGCACGATGCAGGGAGTCATCCGGTATCTCAAACATATGCTCACTGAACGCGGCGTGCCGATCCGGACTGGTGTGACCGCCACACCGGAACTGATTCTTGAACAGGCCCCGGATACGGTGGTCGTGGCCACGGGTTCGGTTCCCCTTGCGAAACCCTTTCGCGGCGATTATGGGCCGCCGGCCGTCCAAAACGGCTGGGATGTCATTCAAGGCACCTATCCGGTGGGCGAAAGGGTGCTGTTTGTCGATGAAGACGGCGGTCACCATGCCATGGCCACGGCGGAGTTGCTGGCCGAGCAAGGCAAAAAGGTGGATATGGTGACCAGCGATCTGTTTATCGGCATCGAACTGGCCCCCCGCGGGGAGCTTTACCTCGGTCGTCAGCGCCTGCTGCAAAAGGGCGTCACGTTCAGAACCGATCTGGATATCCTGGAAATCAATACGAGCGACGGCAGGTTGCGCGTTCAGGCGCGGGATATTTACACCAACGAATCCATCCTCTTTGAGGACTACGATACGGTGGTCCTGGATGTCGGTAATACGGTCGATGACGACCTTTACCGCCAACTGCAGGGACAGGTTAAAGAAGTCTACAGAACCGGCGACTGCGTTGCGCCGAGGGGAATTGACATGGCCATTATCGAAGGCCGGCAGGTGGGAGAAAAGTTGTGAGCGAATTCAAATATCTTTTTTCACCCCTCAAAATCGGCAACACAGTGGTGCCCAACCGGATCCATTTCGCCGCCCATATGACCAACTATGCGGTGGACAATCTGATCAGCGATCGCCATATCTATTATTACCGGGAGCGGGCCAAAGGCGGGGTCGGTTTGATCACCACCGAGGAGATGGGAATCCATCCCACGGACCACCCCTATGACAAGCTGGTGGATGTTTACGAATCGGAAGTGATTCCGGGTTTCAAACGGTTGACCGCTGCCATTCACGATTACGACACCAAAATCTTCGCCCAGCTCAACCACAACGGCATGCAGGGAGACGGGAAGATTTCCCGCTTACCGGTGTGGGGACCGTCCACCGGCAAGGATCCCATCTTTCGAGAAACCTGCAAGGCCATGGAGCTCGAGGATATCCAGGAATGCATCGAATATTTCGCCATCTGCGCTAAAAATGCGGTGGAAGGCGAGTTTGACGGCATCGAATTACAATTGGGACACAGCTCCCTGATCCGTCAGTTTTTATCGCCCTTTACCAATCACCGGCAAGACGCATACGGTGGCAGCATGGAGAACCGCTGCCGCTTCGCCCTTGAGGTGATCGATGCAGTCCGCAAGGCGGTGGGGAGGGATTTTACACTCGGGGTCCGCCTCAACGCCGATGAGATGCATCCCCGGGGCGGGCTCACCCATGAAGACGCCAAAAAGGCGGCCATACGGCTTGAGGCATCCGGTCATCTCGACTTTTTGGACCTCAGCCTGGGCACATTCTACAATCTGTTTCTGGTGGAAGGTTCCATGCACACCCCGCTGGCTTACACCGTGCCCCTGTCCGCCGGCATGCGGTCAGTGGTCAATCTGCCGGTATTCTGCACCAATCGGATCAATGACCCCCATTTGGCGGAAAAGATCCTGGAAGACGGTCAGGCCGATATGATCGGCATGGTGCGGGCCCTGATCTGTGATCCGGAACTGCCCAACAAATCCATGGAAGGCAGAACGGATGACATCCGCAATTGTATCGCCTGCAACCAGGGGTGTATCGCCCGCATGGGGCTTGGCTATAGTCTGGGATGTCTTCACAACCCGGCCGCCGGCGAAGAGGAGACCCTCGGCATCGGCACCCTTAAACCCGCCGAAACCCCCAAAAAAGTCGTGGTGGTGGGCGCGGGGCCCGCAGGTCTTGAAGTGGCCCGGGTAGCCACCCTGCGGAAACATCGCGTCACCCTTTTGGAAAAAGCCGATGAGGTCGGCGGACAGAACATCATTGCCGGAAAAGCAGCCGGCCGCCAGGAGATTACCGGCGTCACTCGTTGGCTGGTGGGCCAATTGAACAAGCTCGAACCGGATCTCCGCCTGGGTGTCGAAGCCACGCCGGAGATGGTGCTCGGCGAACAGCCGGATGTGGTCGTCATCGCTACCGGTTCGACCCCAAAAACCACGCCGTTTCCCGGCGAATACGGCCCGCCTCAGGTGGTCACCACCGTGCAGATTCTCACCAATGAGGTTGAAGCCGGCGACAAAGTACTGCTCATCGACCAGGACGGTCACCATCAAGCCACCGGTACGGCGGAACTCCTGGCGGATCGCGGCAAACAGGTTCACATGATCACCTCAGCGCTGTTTGTCGGATCGGCTCTGGGGCCCTTGCAGGATCTCTACCTCACCCGCAGCCGGCTTGCCAAAAAAGGGGTGACCTTTACCCCCGACATCGCGGTACTCGAGATCCAGGGCACCCTGGTCAAGGGGCTGAATGTCTATTCCAATGAATTGATCGATTTCGACGGTTACGATACGGTGGTGCTGGCCGCGGGCAACGTCGCCAACGACGGTCTCTATTTTGAGCTAAAAGGCAAAGTGGACGAAATATACCGCGTCGGCGATTGCGTAGCGCCCCGTAAAACGGACATGGCCATCATCGAGGGCCACCGGGTGGGAAGGCAATTGTGAATTTGGAATGCGGAATGGGGAAGTGGGAAGGAATGGGCATGGTGCGGGGAGCATAGTGCCTAGCGGAAGGGCGTGAGGACAGATTAGAGAAGATGGGAAGGTGAGATGGAAGAGCGAACCGCAGAATATCGAATGTCGAATATCGAATTTCGAAGGGTGGTATCGCTTCGCTCTATCTATTTGTAAAAATCGATAGAATACATTCCTTCGATATTCGATATTCATGATTCGATATTCGACATTCGCTTTTTAAAAAATTCAAATGCCTTTGGGGCGTAAAATGGAATTTTGAGATGACGGATATCTGGATATTCGTTCAACAAAGAGATGGTGAGATCGAGGATGTCACCTTTGGCCTGATCACCGAAGCCAAACGGCTTATAGAACAACTGGGCGAGGCGGGTCAGGTGACCGCCGTGGCCCTGGGGTCCGCTTCCGAACCGCTACTGGAAACACTGGGCAACTATGGCGCAAACCGGGTGCTGCGGGTTACCAACGCCCGGATGAATCGCTATCAGGGCGAAGTCTTCGGCCGGGCCTTGTTTGATCTTGTTCAAAAAGAAAATCCGACCTGTTTGCTGATGGCCCAGTCATCGGAAACGGAAGACCTGGCTCAGCGGGTGGCCGCTAGCATGAAAACGGCCCTGGTCACTCGGGCCATTGATTTTTCCACGGCAGCCGATGGCACTGCCCGGGCTATTCGTCCGGTGGCCAATGGATATCTCTTCGAAGAAGTGGAACTCAATACCCGCCCGACACCCATTGTCCTGTTTCTGCCTGCCGTGCTGTTTGATACGGAACCCGACCGGGAAACGGCGGCCACGGTCACCAATATCCCATTCCCGGATCCGGTGCATGATCTGAAAACCCGCACCGTAAATGTAATTGAAGCCGCACCGGAGGATCTGGACCTGGAAGAGGCCGATATCATCGTGGCCGGGGGCCGGGGTGTCGGCAAGGGAGAGTCCTTCGATATTATCCATGCATTGGCCCGGGCCATCGGCGGATCAGTAGGGGGCACCCGGCCCATCTTCGACTGGGGCGACCTGCCCTACGAACGTCAGATCGGCCAGACCGGCAAGTATGTCTCCCCCCGATTGATCATCAATTGCGGCATCTCGGGGGCTAATGAGTACACGGCGGGCATGGAAAAATCGCAACAGGTCATTGCCATTGATCTTAACCCGAGGGCCCGGATGTTTCGGTTTGCCGACCTGGGTGTTATCGGCGATGTCCATGAGATCCTGCCCCCCTTGATTGAACGGGTTAAGGCGTTAAAGGATTCTGATTAGGTGCTTATAAGTACAAAACCCAAATTACAAGCTTCAAATTATTTGTAGTTTGTGATTTGTAATTTCATCAATCAGGGTTCAATTGTCGAGCATCGAGCATCCAATATCCAGCAACGAGTATTGTGATGATTATGAGACAGATTGTGCGATTCATTTTAATTGTTTTGATTTTCGCGGCGGCTCCGGCAGCCTTTGCCTATACAACCCAGGAATGCATCGATTGCCACCAGACAGGTAGTACCGAAAGTAAACTTCAAATCTCCATCGAAGAATTCAAATCCTCTGTTCACGGAGAAGAGGCCACCTGTCAGGAGTGTCATACGTTGGTGGAAGATGAAAGCCACGAAACCGACCCGGCCTCCGCAGCGGTGGATTGCAGCAGCTGCCATGAGCAGGAAAATCCCCATGGCCGGGGGTCAAAGACCGGTACGGCACCCCAATGTTATTCCTGCCATACCCGGCATGGAATGCTGGCAAAGGACGATCCGCTATCTTCCGTTCACTCGCAACGGCTGAAAGAAACCTGTCAAAGCTGCCATCCCCGGGAATGCGGACAAACGGATTATTTTTCATGGCTGCCGTCGCTACAGGTTGCTTCTCACAGCAAACAGGATTTCAGCCAGGAATATAGCAGAACCAACTGTCTGGGGTGTCATCAAGGCCAGGCGGCGCACGGTAGTAAAGAACCCATCAACGATCAAACCTGTTTTACCTGTCATATAACGCCGGATGGCCAAAATAAACTGCTGGGCTATATTCACAGCAAGGCTGATGCCCGCCACCAACCCGGGGTTATGGCGGCCGCCACTATTTACCAGGTCGTTATGGGTGTTTTAGTGCTCGGTGGGTTCGCATTTTTCATTGGTAAATTTTCCACCAGACCGAAACGAAGGAGCTAAAAGAATTGCTGACAGCTTTTGATCTGCTGCTCATTGCTATTGCGATCGTCATCATGGTGGCCGGTTTCAGGAAACGCTGGGCGGCTGTGCAATTGGGGCGGCCGGAAAAACTTTCGCGTGACCCGCTGGGCCTTATCCAATATCTTTTGGGCCACAGCAAAATATTGCAAAACCGCAAGGCCGGATGGGCGCATCTTTGCGTATTTTTCGGTTTTCTGATACCGCTTGTGGTAATCATATTATCCCAGTTTGACTTCGTAATGCCGGTTCCGGTCGCCCGCTTGTTGTCCCTGTTGACCGACCTGCTGGGTTTGGCCATGCTGGTGGGACTCGTATATTTCCTGTTGAGGCGATTCGGAGTTGCCGAACCGCGTGCCCCCCAAAGAACCATCTTCCCGGTGATGGCGCTGCTTTTTATCATCGTAACCGGATTTCTGGCCGAAGGAACGCGCCTGGCGATTGTCCCGGCCGGATTTTCCTGGTCATCTCCGGTGGGATGGCTTATTTCACTGACTTTACCCAACTCCCCGTTGTTGATGCAGGTGTTGATCCGATTGCATTTTTTCGCCCTTCTGGTTTTCGTTGCCGCGCTGCCCTTTACCTTCATGCGTCATTTGGTGGCAAGTTCCCAGAATGTGTACTACAAAAGGCAGGCAATGCGGGGCGCAGCGAGGCCGGTGTCACTAGAAGCAGATTCGATCGGCGCCCGCACCATTAAAGATTTCACCTGGAAGCAATTGCTGGAATCCGAAGCCTGTGTATCTTGCGGTCGTTGTGAGGAGAATTGTCCTGCCTCCCTGGCCGAAAAACCCTTGTCGCCCCGCAAAGTGATACAGGATATTCTCAGCCAAATGGAGCATAACGGTCGCAAAGGCTCTGGCGCCCAAACCGATGACCTGCCGTTGCTGGCGGAGGCCATTACTGCGGATGAAATTTGGTCCTGCACGACCTGCATGGCCTGTGTCACCCATTGCCCGGTCTTAATCGAGCCTTTAGATAAGATCATCGACATGCGGCGATATCTGGTCATGGGCGAGGCCCGATTGCCGGCCGAAGCCCGACCGATGATTCGAGACCTGGAAATCTATGGTGATGTTCAGGGAAAAGGGGTGGCCCATCGGGCTGACTGGGCCATGAACCGGGAGGTTCCCCAACTCTTCCAGCCCTCGGCCCAAACGGATTCCGACCTAGAAATGCTCTTGTGGGTCGGCTGTTCCGGAGCCTTTCATCCCAGGAACCAGGAAACCAGCCGGGCCATGGTGAAGATTCTTAAAGCCGCCGGAATCCGGTTTGCCATATTGGGAAAAGAGGAATTATGTTGCGGTGATCCTGCCCGACGGTTGGGCGACGAGATCCTTTTCCAAAAGCTGGCCCGGGCGAATATCGACCATTTCAATCGGCATCAGGTGAAAAAAATCGTCACCCTGTGCCCCCACTGTCTGAATACCCTGAAAAATGAATATCCGGAACTGGGATGCAAGCTGGAAGTGGTCCATGCCACGGAACTGGTCATGGACTTGATCCGCAAAAACCGGATCGCCCTGAAGTATCCCGTGGCGGATAAAATGACCATCCACGATGCCTGTTATCTGGGTCGATATAACCAGGTGTATCAGCCGCCCCGTGATATCAGCATTGCCGTGCCGGGCACCCAGCTCAAAGAAACGGAGCGCAACCGGGACAGTGGTTACTGCTGCGGCGGCGGTGGTGGACGGATGTGGCTGCACGAAAATATCGGCCAAAAAATCAACGTGGTTCGGGCTGAGGAAATGGTGAAAACCGGGATCGATTTGATCGGCACCGCCTGCCCCTATTGTCTGGTCATGCTGGACGATGGCGTGAAATCCCTCGAACTGGAAAAACCGCCGAAAGTGGCCGATATAATTGACATCGTTGCCGAATCTTTAGGCTAATAGCCGGAGTACTCCAACACTCCAATACCATGTTATCGCCTGAGCCGGTGTTCTTTGACTTGGCTCCGAGAACCAGGAAGTAAATTTTGTACTAATTCTGTCACCAAACGAGAATGACATGAAAATTATCGTCTGTGCCAAGCAAATTCGACACACATATGCGAGAACGGGAATATCGCCCGAATCACATTTTATCTGTCCTGAGGACGGCGTCTACCGCGTCAACCCGCATGATGAAGCGGCCCTGGAACTGGCCTTGCGACTGAAAGATAAGCACGATAATATCACCGTCACACTGCTCACTTTAGGGCCGATGATCGCCGAAAACGAGATACGGCGATGCCTGGCCACCGGTGCCGACGATCTGTATCAGATCAAGATCAACGGGCAACCTTCTTCGCACAGCGATCCTCTCGATCAACCCGACCCATGGGTCAAATCGGATCTCATGACCCGGGCCGTGAAAGAACTCAAAGGAGACCTGGTTCTGTGCGGCAAAGAGTCTCTCGATAAAGGCAGCGGTCAATTAGGGGCACTGCTGGCACATCGCCTCGACCTGCCCTTTGTATCGGCCATCACCGATCTGTCCATGGATGCAACCGGCGGTACGCTTCAGGTGCAGCGAAGCGCCGGCCGCGGGGTTCGAGAGATCATCGAATGTCGACTGCCGGCCGTCTTAAGCGTCAATTTGGGATCGGAACTCCGGCTCCCCGAATTTGCCAGGCGACAATGGGCCAAGACTTATGCCCCTCGGCAACTGGATTACGGCGACGATATCGACGCTCCCAAAATTGTCTGCACCCGCCGGTTTCAGCCACGCCCCCGCCCGAAGATCGTTTCCGCACCGGACAGCCGTCTACATGCCTATGAGCGCATCATGCAACTTCTCACCGGCAGCACGGTGGAGAAAAAGGGAGAGATACTGACCGGAAGCCCCGAGTCTCAGGTCGATGGCATCATTTCTTTTCTGAAAGCCAATGGATACATTGAATCGGACCGCGCGGACCCATAACCACCTGAAGTTTTTAAACAAGGCGGCTTTCCGGCCAACAAAATTCCGCAAGTCATCACCCCCGCGGGCCTGAAAAGCGGCCAGTCTGATCGAAAAAGAAACTCCATTTAGTTTCATAAGCGTCAGGTAACGCCTGCGGCGTGAACTGACCTACAAGGTTTTGACCGGTCAAGTTGCCGGAAGATATGGAGATGTCGATGTACACTATCTCGGCCGAGCGCAATTTATCCAAAACAAAAGATTTGTCGGAAGAAAAAAAGATTTAGCGGACATAGAGGCTCTTGATGAAAAGGAGTGACCATTTATGAGGATCGCCATTAAATGATTTCCACCCTTCTGGATTCAGATCAACACCAAGGATTTGATTATCTACATCGACCGCGCCTACCTGAGAACCTACTTCACCAATTACCCCAAAAAAATTGAATTCAGCAAATGGCCGGATCCCATTGACGGGCTGCCGGAGAACCTGAAAAAAGAACGGGGTCAAAGCATGAATAGTGAATAACTTTATGAGCAATAATTATCATTCACGATTCATGTTTTGACCTATTAATTTTCTTGGCCCGACCCCAGTTCCTTGCGGCAGGGTTAAAGGCGGTGGTATAATTCGCCATTATTTACCTTAACTATCTTTTATACTCTTTAAAATTAGGAATCCTTGTCGGATCAAATTAACTAATTGAAAATCAATGAAATAAATGCTAAACGAGGGATTGCTTAGGGTCTTAGAACGAACTTTTTGATAGCAAAGAGGTGGTTTTAAGGAAAATCAGATTGGGACCGGTATTTATTTAAAAAGGCGAATTTAAATATCATGGACGGAAAGTGTCGCTGCCTGCCCCGTTAAATCGGGTTTTTTCGTTTAACTGAGGTGGTGATAAAGAATTTGTGATGGAAACAAAAGTCAAACTGGGTGCAAAAGCAATAGACCGCAGAGAGTTGGAGAATAATGAAGGATATGAGCTTAAAGAACCCCAAAGTCCTTACAACCGTGTTTTTCAACTTGAAAAGTGCGCCTAAGACTGAAAAACGACCATATTTGGGAGGTTTCTTAATAAATTACAATTACA
>JBAVYC010001136.1:0-2440 GCA_049698595.1 Desulfobacterales bacterium
TTTTTCCTACAGGGTCATTCTGGAGTTAGATTCTATAACCAACTGATATCATGTTTGAAATTCAAACCAATCACTCATAATTGTATCAGCATTTCAGCGGAAAAGTCAGCTGCAAGATTTCTAACCCATTGATTTTATTATAAAGGGGCATTGACAGATAAAGACAAAATTGATACATTTATTTGTAAAAATTAATTACAACTAATAAATGTATCAAAAGGTGTCTATGTTGCCCCCTAAGCAATCCAGCAAAGTCCTTCTCAAAATGTTTCGCAACAAGTATATCGCAAATCTTGATGAACTGTTCGATGTCCTTGATACACGCTCCCGTATGAGTGTCTTTAGAAGGCTTAAGCCCTTAGGTTATCTAACAAGTTTCACCGATGCCGGCAGCTTCTACACTTTACAGGATATACCAAAGTTCGGCACACTTGGATTGTGGTTCTATCAAGATGTTGGTTTTTCGCGTGCCGGCACGCTAAAATCTACCGTAATCGATGTTGTCCATTTTTCAGAAGCTGGCAAGACACCAACAGAGCTATTAAATCTATTGCGACTGAAAGTGGCAAACAGTTTGCACAATACCCTTTCTGGATTAATTAAAGACAAACAGCTTAAACGACATCGACTGCAAGGACTTGCTTTGTATACAAGCATAGATTCGGATATCGCCGCCAAGCAAATAGCGGCCCGTGGCGAGCAAATCAAAAGTGGTCTACCGGTTGCACCTGTTATTTCCATTGAAGTGACCCTCAGTGTGCTTGTGGAAGCCCTTAGGGCGGGGAAAATTCTGGTTGCTCCATCCACTGTGGCAGCACGCCTTAACGCGCAAGGAATGACAATCAGCGTCGATGAGGTGGAGCAGATATTTTCCCAATATGGCCTGGATGCAGAAAAAAAAACGGGAGAGCAACCTTGAGTACACTATCGGCGCTCAGGGAGCAAGTGCATACACTGCACAGCGGCTTTGTAAAGAAAGTTTTTGATCTGAGCGGCATAGTGGTAACTGCAAAGGAACAGCCTGGTTGTTGCGAGATCTGCCAGCAGCCCATGCGCGTGCAGAAGAGTTTCCAGCACGAGGGGAGAAGCATCGCACATGGCACATTCGATGTGAATGAGACGGTCTGGGTGTGCACGGCCAAATGTCGCTACCCCTTCGGTAAATTGGTAACCCGCAGAGCAGATTCCGTAGTCCAATGCATCATGCCCAACAGCATCGTTGGCTATGATCTGATGGTTTGGGTGGGGCTCGAGCGCTACTTTGATCATCGGCAGCGTGAGGAGATCCGCACCCGGCTGCGCGAAAAGCACGCTCTAGAGCTATCTTCCGGAGAGGTAAGCCGACTTGCAAGACATTTTTTAGCTTACCTGTCTCGGCTTCATTATTCACGTGCCGAGCCACTGAATGCAGCACTTGCAAGCGATGGTGGTTGGCCGATGCACGTAGATGCCACCGGGGAAAATGGTCGGGGCACCCTGTTTGTCGTAATGGCAGGCTGGAGAAAGTGGGTGCTCGGCAGTTGGAAGATTGCCACGGAGCGCTCTGAGCTTATACTTCCCTGTCTGCGGGATACAGTTCAGCGATTTGGAGCTCCTAGTGCAGCGATGCGGGATATGGGCAGAGCTGTAACACCGGCTATTGAAGCTCTTGTTCTCGAATTAGATACAGATATACCTGTTTTAACATGTCACCAACACTTTCTTGCCGACATTGGTAAAGATCTTTTAGAGCCTTGCCATTCTGAGCTGAGGGGATTCTTTCGCCGAACCAAGACCCGTCCAAAACTGCGCAGCTTGGTTAGAGATCTGGGTCGAAAGATTGGTGATCAAATTGATGAGTCCCGCAAAGCAGTTCAACAGTGGCAATCGATGGCCGAGGCAAATCATAGAATACCGGAGGGTCGAAACGGCTTGGCAGTTGTTCGTGCAATGACCCAGTGGACACTAGATTATAAGGCTGACTCAAAAGGCCTGGACTTTCCCTTCGACCGGCCATATTTGGATTTGTACAACCGCTGCAGCATCGGCCTACGAGCCATTGAGGCCTTCCTACGAATTGCTCCCGATGATCGCAAAGTAGTTGGTGTCATGAAGCGTTTTCATCGAATCCTTGGCTCCGTATCCGGTCAAGTGCCTGGTCTTCAGATTGTCCAACGGATACGTCGGCGTGCCGCACTGTTCGATGAACTGCGCAATCAGCTGAGATTAGCTTCCAATCTGCCAGAGCAGGAATCTGAGGAGGATCTCAATATCATGCGTAAAGATTTTGACAAATGGATCGCCGAGCTAAAAAAAAGCCGCCCAAAACGGGGGCCATCTGAAGATATCCGCAATGCTATTGATACAATCCTCACGCATGTCGACACCCATGGAAATAACCTTTGGGGACACACGATTGTTTTGCCCGAATATGCTGGTGGCGGCATACGGCTTGTAGCGC
>JBAVYC010001137.1:0-1860 GCA_049698595.1 Desulfobacterales bacterium
GCCGAAACGTCCTCGAAAGTGAAAACGGCTTCCACGCCGTGAAGGCTTCGAGCCTTAGCGGTGTCGATGCGCAGGACGCGGCCATGCGCAATCGGGCTTCTAACATATTTGGCATACAGCATACCCGGCATGCTCAAGTCATCGGTGTAGCGTGCCCGTCCGGTGACCTTGGCCACGGCATCCTTGCGCCGGGGAGATTTACCTACAGCCATATTTTCGACCTCCTCATTAAGTGCTTGTTTTTTGAGGTGAACCCTGAACCTCTGAACCCATGAACGGTTGCTATCCCGCAAAGGGCTGTCGTGAACTCACCAGCCGATAAAGCACGGCGGTTTCCACCGCCCGGCTGAGTTCCTTGGCGGCAGTTCCGTTTTTGAGCTCTACCTTGCGGGCCTCGAGCGTATCTGCCGAGAGTTCAATCTTCGCTTCCGAATCCTCGTAAACAATGTTGCCGTCTGTTTCTGTCAGGGTGGCGGGTTGACCACCGAACATGGCTTGCATGCGCCCGGGCCCGGCGAGGTGGAAACCTTCACCATAAGCTGCGAGACTCGCATGGGTCAGGTGCATTTTGAACTTGTCCTTGTAAGGCGCGCCGCTGGTGGGACAGAAGGTGTCGCAGTTGCCGCATTCGTTACAAAAGTCGGCAATGTTGACGATCTGGTAGGATTGGTTGATGGTAACCCTGCCCAGGGTCTTCACCACCGTGTCGCCATCTTTTGTTTCGACACGCTGCAGCGGGTAGGAGACGGGTTCGGCCCGCAGGGCAAGATTGGCCCTGTTGGGGCAGACGGAGACGCAGACATTGCAGACCAGGTCGCACTGCAGGCAGCGGGAGGCTTCAGCGATTGCCTCGGTCTCGGTCAGGGTCTTGACGTACAGTTCGAAATTAAGTCGCTCTTGCGGCTCGAGTTCAGGCATTTCAGGGCCGAAGACACGGCGGGCCTGTTTACTGCCGAGATCGGACAGGTTGGGCCGGCGGCGGTCCTCGGGTGCCAGGCGGACCCTGGGCTCGTAACCGGCTTTTTTCATGATGGACCTGGCGGCGCGGCGACCATCGCCGATGGCGTTGACCAGGGAAGAAGCGCCGCGGATGGCGTCACCGCCGGCGAACAGGCCCTCCAATTGCGTTTCCATGCTGTCGCTGTCGACGGTCAGTTCGCCGCCGGGCAGAAAATCCAGCACCACGCGCTGGCCGATGGCCGTAATTACCGTGTCAACATTCAATTCAAATTCGGAACCATCAATTTTGATCGGTCTGGGACGACCGCTGGCATCTTTTTCACCCAGCTCCATCTTGAAACAAACATTGGACGTAACACGGCCATCTTCCACTAACATGCATTCCGGCTGGGTGAGTTCATTGAGCTTAATTCCTTCATCTATGGCCGCCTGCACTTCCTCGGGATCGGAAGGCATTTCTTCGCGCGTGCGGCGATAGACGATACTGACTTCCCCATCTTCTCCCAGCAAGCGCTTGGCGGTGCGGGCCACATCCATGGCCGAATTGCCGCCACCGACTACTGCCACCTTCTTTCCTATATCCGGCTTTTGGCCTTGACGCACCGCGCTCAGAAAGCTCAATTGATCGATGACACCGGCGGCATCTTCGCCGGGAACGCCCAATTCGATGCTTTCTTGAGCACCTATGGCGATATAAACATAATCGTGAGATTCACGTAGCTTCCCGAATTCCGGCTTGCCGATACGAAAGTCGGTATGCAGTCTGACGCCTAAAGCGACGATGGCGTCGATGTCGCGGGACAGGCTGCCGTCGTCGAGACGGAAGACCGGGATCCCGTCGGCGGCCATGCCGCCGGCAAATTTTTTGGTTTCGTAAATGTCCACCTCGAAACCTTCCAG
>JBAVYC010001138.1:0-2082 GCA_049698595.1 Desulfobacterales bacterium
ATTTCAGTGATGATGGTCTGCTGGTCGCTGTTCGTCACAAGCAGTGGAAACTGGTTTTCGCCGAACAACGCGCCAAGACCTTTCGCGTCTGGTCCGAGCCCTTTGTGCAGCTGCGCATCCCCAAGCCTTTCAATCTACGCAGCGATCCATTTGAGCGGGCGGATACCGATTCCAACAATTATGACCGCTGGTGGATAAAACGCAGCGCTTTTTCGGTGACAGCTATCCAGGAAATCGTGGCTGGCTTCATGGGAACGTTCAAGGATTTTCCACCACGCCAGAAACCGGCGAAGTTCAACGTGGATGACGTCATGAAAACGATGTACAAAACGGGCGCCAATTGATCCAAAAGGGTCTATTGGGTGAAAACCACAACAGGACATCCTCGCGCTGGGCATCGACGGCGTCATCAAGCAGCTTGAGAATCCGGCATCGAGGCAATGGATTTTCCAAAGAGTTGCCGGGAGGCACTTCATGTGCCGCCCGGCAACTTCGCCTGATCATAAATCCAATCACCATATGGGAGAGAACAGTAATGAAAAGTTTGAAAACAACTCAGCGTCATGTTCTGCCTGTTTTGATCGTCACGGTAATCATCTCTCTGATAGCAGTTCCGGCACTGGCGGCTGATCCGCTGGTATCTTGGCGGGAAGGCACGAACAAGCGGCTGATCATCGAGTTCGTCGAGAAGGTAACCACGCCGGGCCGTCCGGACTTTGTTGCACCCGAGGACCGGGTTGCCACTTTCGATATGGATGGCACCGTGCTTCTTGAGAAACCGGCCTATGCGCTTTTTGCATTTGCCATCCCGCTGATCAAAGCGGCCGCTGCCGCTCAGCCGGAGTTGCTTAAGCGCCCGCATGTCAAGGCGATCGTGGACGGCGATATGAAATACTTTGCCAAGGCAGGCAAATTCGGCCCGGAGGGGCTTTACGCCACGCTACTGGAAACCCACACCGGCAAAACAGAGGCACGGTACTTGGCCGACGCAAGCGCGTTTCTGTTTGGACAAAAGCATCCCCGTTTTCAGGTGCCCTATGCCGAAACGGTTTACCTGCCCATGCTGGAAATGATCCGCTATCTGGAGGAAAACGGTTTTCGGGTCTATATTTGTTCGGGGTCTGACATAGCCTTTATTCGGGCCATGATTGAAAAGTCAATCGGACTCCCGCTGGAAAATGCCATTGGCACCCAGGTCGCGACCACGTGGGTCGAGAACGATAAAGGATCTGAATTTCGGCGCGAACATGTCTTTGTCGAGCCGGTCAACGACGAGAAGGGAAAACCGGTCAACATCCTGCGCATGGTAGGCAAACGCCCCATCATCGCGGTGGGGAACTCGGAGGGAGATCGAGACATGCTGGAATATTCGGACGATAAAAACCCGGCAACCCCCGATCTCCAAATGATCGTCAACCACGACGACCCGGAGCGGGAATATGAATATGCCGTCGAAAAGGTCAATAATCTGGCGGCGGAAAACAACTGGCATGTTATCAGCATGAAAAAAGATTGGGAGCGCGTTTTTGACTTTTTAAAAAAATGATAGGATAAATATTCATATCCCAAGAGGAACTATTCATGGTCGGCGAGGGCATCATAGAAATCGGCGGCGAAAAATTTAAAAAGTCTAAAGAGGACATCAGAAGGCTAAAATCCATTTTAGACGAGCTGTGCATTATGCACATTATCGATGATGTCATTTTTTACCCTCCATTCGTCGAAGCTGAGCGGATGAAAGAAATCCGCAATGCCAATGCCAGGGGGTGGGAAATTGAAAAAGATGGCGGCATCAGCCTTGAGAACAGATTCTGTCACAACGGACGATTCGAGTACCGGGAGCTGATAATCCCGGATCTTTTTGAAAATAATTTTACTCGCCTGATTCTGCTGGATGATGAAGAATACAAATTCCTTGGAGATCTGCTTTACGGCTCCGGACATTAGTCGCTGCGCTTAAAATGACCATAGAAACTGCCAAAAGTGGTCCGATGAGCCGCTTGCCAAGGGTTAGATCATTCACTGGAGCGGCGGGTGCCAGGAGGGTAAATTGTCCGGCAAGGGCGTGCTGGAGGTATTTGC
>JBAVYC010001139.1:0-2258 GCA_049698595.1 Desulfobacterales bacterium
CCACCAGAGAAGGCGACCAGCACCCGGCCCATTTCCTTTAAAAGGTTCTGCAAATGCTGATGTTTGGTGGCAAGGTCGTCGTCGTTTGGTATCATATGAGCACCGCCTCTGGCCGCGAGCGTCCAGTCTGATCGAAAAAGAAATCTCGAAAAAGCGAATTTTGTAAGCGAAGCGAACTAAATTGTTAACAGCATCTTAAAAAAAAGTAAACCCACTTCGTGCAAATTCAATCGCCTTTCAACTCGGCGTGTGATCGGGATGCCTTCGTCATTTTTCCTTTATCTCTGTCAATCCTAAACTTGTAAATAAAACATAGGGTTAAAGTATACAAGATAAATTATACTTTGAAACTTTTTTACGGTAAGGGCACAGAAATAATCCAATACTCAAGAAAAACGGATGAACGGGAATTTTTCGATAGGGGTCAAGAAAAAATATCGGGAATAAGCAAATGCACATATCCTCAATATACCAATTGACATGGCGACAATGATCGGTACATAAACGTAGACTGATTTGAGTAAAAATTTCGGTTTTGGATTTCTGCCGGCAGTGGTTGCGAAACTTAACCGTCGAGACTTTTGCTGGATGTCCACATTTTTGCACCATTGCCATAAGTCTAATACCCATTTAGCTACGGAGGAAAAATATGACGACGGAAAGAATCTATAATTTCAACCCAGGCCCGGCCGCTCTGCCTCTGGTCGTACTCGAAGAGATCCGGGAAAATTTTTTGAATTTCAAAGGGTCCGGGATGTCGATTGTCGAGATCAGTCACCGGTCCCAAGAATTTGACGACGTCATCAACGATGCGGTGGCCAGGACCAAACGGCTGCTGAATCTGGGGGACAATTTTCAGGTGCTTTTTATCCAGGGTGGGGCCAGCATGCAGTTTTGCATGATCCCCATGAATTTTCTGTCGGCCGGTAAGTCGGCGGACTATGTCGATACCGGCACCTGGTCAACCAAGGCGATCAAGGAAGCCGAGCTCCAGGGTAAAGCGATCGATGTCGTAGCCTCTTCAGCGGATAAAAATTACGTTTACATCCCGAAAAACATCCCGTTTAATGCTGCGGCCGATTTCGTCCATCTCACCTCCAACAACACCATAAAGGGAACCCAATGGGCTGAATTTCCGGATACCGGAAGTGTGCCCATATTCTGTGATATGTCGTCGGATATCCTGAGCAGACCACTGGATGCCGCAAAATTCGGCCTGATTTATGCCGGTGCCCAGAAAAATGCCGGTCCGGCCGGGGTGTGTCTGGTAATCGTCCGCAACGATATGCTCGATCGGGTGCCCGATTCGGTACCGACCATGTTAAAGTATACCACCTATTCCGCTAAAAACTCCCTGTATAATACCCCGCCGTGTTTCGCGGTGTACACCGTTCAGCTGGTGTTGAAGTGGCTGGAAGAAACCGTTGGCGGCCTTGAAAAAATGGCGCTGTTGAACCAAAAAAAAGCTCACTTACTTTACAATCTTTTTGACACCGGTTCCTTTTACCGGGCAACGGCGGAACCGGACAGCCGCTCGCTGATGAATGTCACCTTTCGCCTGCCCAGTGAGGAACTGGAACAACTATTTATCCGCCAGGCGCTGGAAAACGGCATCGGCGGCCTCAAAGGTCATCGCTCGGTGGGTGGTTGCCGGGCTTCATTATACAATGCGGTTTCGTTGGATGCCGTGGAAGCTCTAACCGAATTTATGGCAACCTTTGAAAAGAAAAATGGCTAAACGGATTTGATGTCATTTCGGGTTTTTCTTGACTTTACTATTTATTACGAATAATTACATCCTTGGATTCTAGGCTGAAGCTAAAAACTTTGAGAATTCATAAACCCTGAAGAGTAGCGAGAATTATCACTTAACAACCTTCACTAAAAAAAGGAGGTACCAATGGACAAGATTCTACGGATCAACATGGGCGCAGCCGGCGGCCCTGAAATCAAAACCGAGGCTTTGGGTGAATATGCCGGTCTGGGTGGACGTGCGATGACCTCCGGGATTATCGCCAAAGAAGTTCCGCCGCTGTGTCATCCCCTCGGCGAGGACAACAAACTGGTGATCGCCCCGGGAATGCTGAGCGGTTCTGTGGCGGCGATGTCCGGTCGAATTTCAGTCGGCTGTAAAAGCC
The DNA here is from genome assembly GCA_049698595.1 of Desulfobacterales bacterium. Taxonomy (GTDB): domain Bacteria; phylum Desulfobacterota; class Desulfobacteria; order Desulfobacterales; family JAFDCJ01; genus JAFDCJ01. The sequence goes on from JBAVYC010001139.1 coordinate 2,139, forward strand.
CGCTGACCGGCGGTATCAAGGAATCAAACTCAGGCGGACAGCCATCCCAGATGCTCGGCCGGTTGGGATATGCCGCCATCGTACTGGAAGGCAAACCAAAGGAAAAAGCACTTTATAAAG
>JBAVYC010001140.1:0-3460 GCA_049698595.1 Desulfobacterales bacterium
TTGATGAAATCAAGATACAACTTGAGGGCACCCATAATAGCGCCTTTGCGGATTACCGCTCCATCAAGTCCGTCTGGTTGGCTCATTGCCATGTTTTTAAGATGTTGCGTATCATAGGCGGTCAACCCGACAAAAACCAGTACGCCGATATAACTGATAATCATATACGTCATTGAACTTCTTAGGAATATATTCACCACCGATGCAATGATAATCCCGATCAGCCCCATGAACAGAAAATTCCCGAATGATGTCAGATCGCGCTTAGTCAGCCAACCGAAGAGACTGGCGACGACAAACGTTGCCGCACAAATAAAAAAGGTGGAAGCAACCGATGCACCGGTATAAGCCAGAAAAACGAATGAAAGGGTCAGGCCGTTTAATATCGCATAAACGACAAACATCAATGTTGCGGTGGATGCCTGCAGGCGCTGTCTGCGGGCGCTCAAAAAGAAAACAAGGGCCAGTTCACTGATAATGAAACCGTAAAACAGCATTGAGGGGCGCATCTGGTTTCCCTCGACGCTGAACAGCAGGTTAAGCAGAAATTCACTGTGGGCTGCATAATAGGCAGTGAAGCCGGTCAGCGCCAGACCGATGGCCATCCAGTTGTAAACGCTGCGCACAAATTCGTTGACCCTTGTCTCGACCTGGGTTTGTTTCATTGTTACGGAATCCATTTATACCTCCATAGCTGATAAAAAAATTATTTGATATAGTTGATCTGAAATGTGCGCCACTTTTCCTATAATCCAGTTCCGCTATCATATTGTCGACCAGACGCTTTACTTGGCTAAGAAGCAGGGCCGCAACAGGGTGGTCATCGCAAGACAGGGGACACCCTAGTCCAAACAGATGTCCCCGAGATCCTGCAGCTGCCCGAGCTCATGAAAAGGCTGGACAGCGCACGGACGGATCATCTGAAAACGCCAAAAAAGGAGAACGTTTTGTCGAGAAACGCCTATAGAGATACCATTTAGAGATTATTCTACCCAACCCAACAATTTTGATTACCGGGTGGTTTGCGTCTCCACCTGGCGGTGCAATTCCGAAACCAACCCTGAGGGTAGGTTCAAGCGTGCCGCCAGCATGGCGAGATAGGACTTCTCGGCGGCAGTATCCACATCAATGGCAAGCAGCGAGGCAAGGTAGATCTCAGCCGCGACCTCGGGGCTGTCGGCGCTATTGGCGATGGCATCCATGTCAACCGGCCTGCCCATCTCCGCCACCAGTAAGGCCTGGCTTTCGGGGTCCATCTCGAGAGATTCAATCCGTTGAAAAATAACCTGACTTTCCTGGGCATCGAGCCGGCCGTCCGCTCGCGCTGCGGCAATCATTGCGCGAACCAGAGTCAGTCCCAGCGTTTCCTGAACAGCGGGATCGTTTTTCGGTGGCAAAAACGCCGAGCCTTCTGGAGGTTGTGAGAGCGCAGTTTCAGCGGTTTCAGGCAAGGCGTCGGGTGCCGTACCCTTGCCGGTGCTATAACGCTGGTAGGCGGCATAGGCCAGAGCACCCACTGCGGCAATCCCACCCATCTTGAGTGCTTTTGTACCTATCTTGCGACCGGACTTTCTGGTCAGCATGCTGCTGGTCAGCCCACCGGCCAATCCGCCGGCGAAGCCACCGGCCGCACCGCTGCCAAGCAGTTGGCCAAGAAGTTTGTTCATATCAGCCATGGTTTTACGAGCTCCTTTTTGAGTGATGGTTTGCTTCAAGCACGTAGGCGCCTATTTGAAGACCGAAAAGACGGAGTTTTTGACCTTGCCGAATATTCGCGCAGTCGGTACTAAAATCTTTCAAAAAATTTCAAGGTTTTTACCACTACTTTTTAGTAATGCATCAAGCAGACCCAAGCCCGACTCTTTCTTCTTCACGACCAGAAGCGGTATTCGGGCCGACCGGATGATCCGTTCGGTCACGCTTCCCAGCAGGGCGGCGGCATCATTGGTTCTACCTCGGGCGCCGATGACAACCAGGTCGATTCCCTGGTCATAGACAACCTTGTTAATCGTCTTGGACGGGTCGTGGCCCAATCGGAAAAGCGGGGTCGCAGTTATGTCCCTGAGATCACAGCGGTCGATGGACTCCCGGTAGTTCTTCCGGGCGTGTTTTTTCATAATCTCACCAATCATTTCGTAGGTCTTGCCTGTTTTGTAATAGCCTGCAGGCACCTGATAGACATGCAGCAATGAAATGCCCGGCACCTCCAAGGCTGAGGCAAGGGCTGTCGCTACATCCACTGCATCGGCGCAAATTTCGGAGAAGTCCACCGGCACCAGAATATTTTTAATCTGCGATCTGACTGCTTCGGGTACGATCAGCACCGAACAGGGCGCCTTGCGTGCAACTTTGACCAGGAGCATGACATTAATCTGTTGATCGATGGGTTGGCCTGTCAGAACCAGATCAATTTGATTTTTACGAGTCAGACGTAAAACTTCGGTCAACGGCAATCCTTCCACAACCTCATAAACTTTCCGACTGCCCGGATGCCCGTCAAAATACTTGGCCACAAGTTCCTTCATTTGGGCCCTGGCAAGTTTATCCTTAGGCGGCAACAGATCCGGATATTCCTTACGGAGAAATTCGGGTATATCCAGATCGCCGGCCACATACAGAAAATACACCTTCTCCGATTGGGCCATGCGACTTACCATGGCAGCATACTTGATAGTGGTTCTATCCTGATCATCCAAATTAAGTACAACCAAAAGGTGTTTGTATCGATGCATATGCCCCCCCCTTTCCTGCTTTAAAATACGGATAGATCCCTGATAACCAATGCGGGCATTCGACATTGCTTCAGCAATATGCATGCCAGAGATTTTTTGTACCCGTTCGCAGGCTCAGGGTTCAAGGCTCAGGGATTCAAAGGTTTGTTGAGTTGACGATCATGACTTTTAATGGAGAAAATTGAACCGGTGGGGAGAAACTACCCGCTTCCAAACACGGTCACCCATTAAAAGGTAGGTCAAGTCTTGAGAACGGCAGAAAAGCTTTTCAACCTCAATTTTATTCCATGTTGTTGTTTTTACCAACTAAAATGAACGTGGATGCAAGTGCATGTTTATCCAGGCATTTTTCTGGCACACCCCTTGCTCATATCGAAATCCAAAAGACTCGTGCCCGCCGGATGTTCAAAGATGCCGGTATCCCCGAAGATCGGGTAGAGATCTAGGAGGCCTGGCACACCGGCAAAGTGGGCAAGGCCATCATGGCAGAACAAAGAAAGCTGTATAGTTAGCCACGGTGATCCTCACAACTGAGTTTAAAATACTCGGGATTGGCCAAAAAAAATGGATAGGCACGAGACTTTAAAAAAAGGCATTTCAAAAAGAGGTGCTCCTGCATCAGCGTCCGAGACCCAAAGGCGGTTTGTTTAGCTGGTATAGTGTGGGAAAAATCAGATGATAAAGAAAATCCTTATCACGGTATTTGGCGGAATAGCACTGCTCATCCT
>JBAVYC010001141.1:0-1873 GCA_049698595.1 Desulfobacterales bacterium
TTCTGATTGCGGTCCTGATGCTGTCGATCGGCGAGCGCCGGCCGCTCTGGTTGGCCGCAGGTGTTGTGTTGGTACCTTTGGGGATATGGAGCGCCATCGAACTGCTGTTGAAAAGGTCCCTTTTCTAAAAGGAAGCGGTAAGTAATTATGATCGATTTCAACATCGTCCTGGCGGGTTTTGCCGATGCATTTACCCTTTATAATATGCTTTTCGTCCTGTTCGGGGTAGTCTTGGGACAACTCGTGGGCGCCCTGCCCGGCACGGGGCCGGTCATGGCCATGGCCATCGCGATTCCGTTTACGTTTACCCTGAATCCCCTCACGGCCATCGCCTTTTTAGTGGGGGTCAATAAAGGCGGGCTCGTGGGCGGTGCCATTCCCGCCATTTTGATCAATACCCCCGGAACGCCTGATGCCGCCGCCACGACCCTGGATGGCTTTCCAATGACCCAAAAAGGAAAACCGGAAAAAGCGACCAAGATGGCACTTTATGCCTCCATCAGCGGTGATGCCTTCAGCGACATCGTCCTATTTACCGTCTCCCCCCTGATCGCTGCGGTGGCCCTGAAAATGGGTCCCATGGAAATATTTGCGCTCATGGTATTTGCCTTTTCGGTCATTGCCGGGCTGGTGGGTGATTCCATGGCCAAAGGGATCGCCTCGGCCGCCTTGGGTCTGTTTTGTGCGACCGTGGGATTGGATCCGGAAAACAGTTCACCGCGCTTTATTTTCGGATTTTTTGAGCTTTATGAAGGGTTGCCCCTGGTGGCGGTGGCGCTCGGCATGCTGGCCGTGCCCGAAATTTTTCGCCGGCTCTCACAAATTCGGGGTACCATCAGTTCGGCCGTCGAGGTTCCGAAAACACAAAAAAAGGAGGATCGCCGGGTCAGCTGGGCCGAGTATTGGGCCTGCCGTTATACCATTTTGCGAGGTTCGGTGATTGGAACCATTATGGGGGCGATCCCGGGACTCGATTCTTCAGCCGCGGCGTTTATGACTTACGCCACCACCAAACAAACATCGAAGGATCCGGACAGTTTCGGCAAGGGCAACATTCATGGCATAGCGGCCACGGAATCGGCCAACAGTTCGGTCTCAGGAGCCAATTTGATCCCGATGTTGACCCTGGGCATACCCGGTAATATTGCAGCGGCATTGATTATCACCGCCTTGATGATTCACGGCGTCCAGCCGGGCCCTCTTCTTTTCAGGGAACAGGGACAGTTGATTTACGGTCTTTTCGGTGCTTTGATGATGGCCAATGTGTTAAATCTCTTATCGGGACTTTTAGGGCTGCGTATCTGGTCACGCGTGATTCGATCGCCGGAATCGTTTATTTTTCCAGCGGCACTGCTGCTTTGCATGGTGGGCGTATTTATGGCCACGGGCGGGTTGCTGGGAGTGGTGATTATGTTCATCTTCGCCTTCATCAGCTATTTCATGAATGCCTTCGGCTACTCGGCCATTGTTTTTGTGATCGGATTTTTTCTCGGCGAACGATTTGAACTGACCTTGTCTCAGTCGCTGAATTTGATCGATGGCGATCCTACCGTATTGATGTATCACCCGGTGGCGCTTGGTTTTTTTGCCATGGCAATCTCTTCCGTGTACTGGTTTAGCATCCGTACTGCAAAGAAAAAAAGCAACCGGCGGGAGCAGAAAAATAAAACGCTTAAAGGTGCCTAGTTGATATTATTTTGAGATGATTTGGTAGCGTTACAAATTTTTCCGAACTGATCAAATTCTGTTTTGCACCCGTAATCGAAGCCTGATTTAAAAAGCCATATTACGACATTCAAGCCTTCAAACTACCGAAATTTAGCTGGGAAAGATTAGTGATAACGAAGCTATCAGATGGATTGAAAACCTTTAT
>JBAVYC010001142.1:0-5224 GCA_049698595.1 Desulfobacterales bacterium
GAATTGGCTTCAATCCAATATGTTTTATATCCAGACACAAAAAGCAACCCAATTCAAGCTTTCTCAATATTGAACTAATTATTTCCTAAGAGTTGCGAACAATAGATTTTTATGGCATAAAATTAGCAACATTTAAATTTGGTTTGAAATGGCAACCGGTTTGATTTGCCGGTAGGCTTGCCGAAAAACCCTAAACACCCAAAGGAGGAAAAAAGATGAAATTCATTATGAAATTTTTTATCGTATTGTTTCTCGCGGTTGTTATGTTTGCACCCGGTATCGCCATAGCGGAATACCCCGACAAACCAATTACCTACACCATCCCCTTCAATCCGGGCGGGGAATCGGATATTACGGCGCGTCTTCAGGAGCCCATCCTTGAAAAGGATCTGGGTGTAACCGTAAATGTAACGCACAAGCCCGGCGGTGGCGGAGCTGTGGCATGGAGCGAATTCCAACGCACAGCCAAACCGGATGGATACAGTATCATCGGGTGCAACATTCCCCACATTATCGGTCAGCCGCTCCTGCGCAAAGACGCCGGATACAAGACTGATGGGTTTAAGGTCATCATGTGGTTCCACTTCACACCCAACGTGCTGGTTGTTAGCAAGGACAGCCCCTACAAAACCCTGGATGATTTTATCGCGTATGCCAAGAAAAATCCTAAAGCCGCCACGGTGGGCGGCAGCGGCACGTACAGCGCCAACCATTTGGAAACACTTCGGCTCAATAAAGCCGCCGGCGTCGAGCTGACTTACGTCCCTCACACGGGAACTGGCCCAATTATCCCCGCACTGATGGGCGGGCACCTCATGGCCGCCATGAGTTACTCCATGGTGAGTGTCAATTACAAGGACAAGTTCAGGACCTTGGCGGTCGCTTCCGAAGAGCGGGTTCCGGCAATGCCCGACGTTCCCACTTTCAAAGAACTCGGTTATGATATCGTCGGCGGCGCTTTTCGCGGCGTCGCGGCGCCCTTGGGAACACCCCAACCTGTTGTTGACCGATTGGCCGAAGCTTACACCAACGCAAACAAGATTATAGCCAAAAAACAGGTGGATATGGGCTTTGTGATGACATATGCCACCGGAGACGATGCTCAGACCCTGGTGGAAAAAATGCGAGAAGCGTATAGCGGCGTTTTAAACGAGATCAAAAACAAGAAGAAATAAGGAATCATAGCCTGAAGGATCGGTCATTGCCGCCCAGCTTGGCGAACCGAAGGCTTGAGGCCAATTCGCCACGCTCGGCGATGACATTGAACCGCCAAGATGAAAAGGCTCTGCCATCTATGCTTTTTGAAACACTCATGATGCTGCTTGACCCGGTGATCATATTCACCGTGTTTGCCGGTGTCTCGGCTGGACTGTTTGTTGGTGCCATGCCGGGCCTTACCGCCACGATGGCACTTGCCGTATTGCTCCCGTTCACATTCACCATGCCACCTCTCCATGGTTTGGTCGCTCTGGGTGCTGTCTACATGGGCGCTATCTACGGCGGCTCCTTTGCTGCTATACTGGTGAACACACCGGGAACACCCTCTTCTATTGCCACCGCGTTCGAGGGGTACCCCATGGCCAAGCAGGGTCGAGCTTTGGAAGCTATCGGCCTGGCGACGATATCCTCAGCCATCGGTGGACTTGCTGGCGTACTTTTTTTGCTGCTCCTTTCTCCCCCTCTGGCACGGCTTTCACTGCGGTTTGGGCCTGCGGAGTATTTCTGGGTTGCCATTCTCGGACTAACGCTTATTGCAAGTCTCTCGGAAGGTTCGGCCATGAAGGGGATGATGGGAGGGGCCTTCGGTATCTTGGTTGGTACCATGGGCGTGGCACCCATCGGCGGCGAAACCCGTTTTACTTTTGGTCTGCCGGTGCTCCAGGGCGGCGTGGCCATGATCGTTGCCTTAATCGGCCTGTTTGTTCTTCCTGAACTTTACAGCATGGCCGCCAAAGGCAAGACGGCCCTGGCTGCGGTGAACATCGATTCGCAGAATCGAAGTTCGTTCTGGCAGGTGACCCGAAAGGTTTTTTCCATGCCGGGAAATCTGATACGCTCCTGTATCATCGGAGAGATAGTCGCCATCATTCCCGGTGCCGGGGGCAATATCGCAAATCTGGTTGCGTATAATGAGGCGAAACGCGCATCCAAGACTCCCGAAAAGTTCGGTACAGGCATGGTTGAAGGTTTGGTCGCAACGGAGTCGAGCAACAACGTAACCGTGGCCGGCAGCATGGTTCCGTTGCTGACGCTCGGTATCCCGGGCGCACCGCCGGATGCGGTGATCTTGGGTGTGATGATGTTACACGGTCTCAGACCTGGTATCGAACTCTTTACCACCAGCGGCCATTTGACCTACGGGTTTATCATCTCGATGGGGTTTGCAGCCATCGCCATGATCCCCGTGGGCCTCCTGGGCGGTCGACTTATCTACAAAGTGATTTTCCGGACGCCTTACTATTTTCTGGTACCCACCATCGCACTGGCGACCATACTGGGTACTTATGCATTGCGAAACAGTCATACCGATGTAATCATCATGCTCATTCTCGGCACCCTCGGACACCTGCTCAAACAGGTGGGAGTTGCCCCGGCCCCTATCGTTTTGGGACTCATTTTGGGAAGTATCGCCGAAATGGGCTTCGTGCAGACGATTTTAGGCGGCCAGGCAAACGCCTACCCGTTTCTCAGACTGTTTGTAAATCCGCTGTCCCATATACTCATCGGAATGATCATATTTTCAGCCGCATGGCCTTATCTTTCACCCCTGTACCGGCGTGTAAGGAGCAGATCAAAAAGCCATCCGGAGGGTAAGCATGAATAAAGAAATCAACACCGACATTGCAAGTGGTGTCATTGGTCTGACCCTGACGGCAGTATTCTTTTTTGGCCTCGAGGATATCTCGTGGCTGAGCATTATGTTTCCCGAGACCATGGTCTACATTATGGCCATCATATCCGGAGCCTTGGTTGTCAAGGGTTTTGTCAAGCCGTCCCGGGATCGGATATTCCATGTCGGTTCCAACACGAGATGGCTGGTGACCGGGATCCTGTTTTTCCTATGGGTCGGCCTCATGCCTGTGCTCGGGTTTTTTGTGTCCACCGTGGTCTTCATGACCGCCATTGTTGCGTACCTGGCTAAAAGCCGCATCCGATTGACTCTGGGCAAGTTCTTGGTCTGGCTGCCGGTCATCGTTGCGGAAGTAACCTTCTTCTACCTCATCTTTACAAAGATTCTTCACGTGCCACTGCCAGAGGGTTTGTTTTTCTAAACGCAAGAAATAATTGCACCCGATACCTTTCGGCGCAATCGAGGTACATAAACAGTGGCTGATGAATTGCACGCTGAAGGGAACGAAATGCACGCTATAGAAAAAATTCTTTCACGCGCTTCCGGTCGGAGATCGGTTAGCACCGGCCAAATAGCAAACTGCCGTGTGGATTTAGCAGAAGTCAACGATCTCTATCCCCAGACCATTTTCTCGTTTCATGAGATGGGGGGCAAACAGGTCCATTCGCCTGACCGGATAACATTTATACTTGACCATTATGTGCCGGCTTCAAGCATTCAGCAAGTTGAAAACCAGAAGTTGATGCGCGAGTTTTGCAGCGAACAAGGCATCGAGCTTCTTTTCGACGTCAATTCCGGCGTTTGTCATCAGGTCATGGTCGATCATGGGCTCGTCCCGGCATTACGGATCACGTAACGTCGGGGGACATATTAAAAATCGATCTAAAAGAAGGGGTGGTTCACAATCAATCAACCGAAGCAGAATTGAGGGTGCAGCCGATGTCCAGTTATGTCTTTGAAATTTTAGAGAGCGGAGGCATCAAGCCTTTGGTGAAAAAACAATTGGCTCAAATTAACTAATGATTTGAGAAGGAGCAAGAAACAATCATGATGAAGATAACCGGAGTGAAATGCGAATTACTAAAAATGCCCCTGCCGCGCCCCATGCAGTCCGGGTCATCCAGTGGAACAAAAGGCGGCCCCGTCGGGCATATCTATATGCCGCTGGCAATTATTAAAACAGACAGCGGCATCACCGGCACCGGATACGGCTGGACCCTGTTGGGGGGCGCCACCGCCATTCGGTGTGTTATCCGGGATGATTTTACGCCGCTTTTAATTGGGGAGAACCCGCTGGATAATGAGCGGCTCTGGACCAAACTGAACAAACGCTTGCAAACCGTCGGTCGAACCGGCGTGGTCAATGAAGCCCAGGCCTCCGTGGATCTGGCTTTGTGGGATATCAAAGGCAAGGCCGCCGGCATGCCCGTCTACAAACTCCTGGGCGGTACTCGCGAAAGTGCGCCGGTGTATGGCTCGGACGGCGGCTGGCTTTACATGAGCGTGGAAGAAATGGTGGATGCCTTTGAAAGCTACCTGAGCCAGGGCATGATGGGCATCAAAATGAAACTAGGGCACGATGACCCGAAGATTGATATCGAACGGGTAACCGGTGTTCGCAAGGCCCTGGGAGATGATATATGGATCTCCACCGACGCCAACCAGAAATGGGACTACCCTACCGCAATGATGGTTGGCCGCGAGCTGGAGCAATTGAATGTTGCCTGGTTTGAAGAGCCCCTGTGGTGTGATGATATTCCCGGCCACGCCAGACTTGCCGATGCTTTGGATATTCCAATCGCCATGGGAGAAACGCTGGGTTCCCGGTACGAATTCGATGCCTATATCCGCGCCGACGCGGCAGATATCCTGCAACCGGACATATGTCGCGTGGGCGGCATAACCGAAATGATCAAGATCGTCCATATGGGGCAAGTTGCCGGAAGACCCATTGCGCCTCATCATATGATGGAAAGCACTATTCAGGTTGCCTGCGGCGTCATGTCATCCGGTCCCATAGAGTACATGCCCTGGATATCCGGCGTTTTTTCAGAGCCAATGCGAATTGAAGACGGACAGATGTTCCCTCCCCAAAAAACGGGCCTAGGCCTTGAGATACCTGAGGATGTGATACAGAAATATCGCATTGAATAATTGGAACAACTGCGCGAGCCTCTTTACTGGACCAATCATGGGGTAACGATTGATACCTGTTGGGTGCTCCCGAATGGAAAATTAGCGTGCGTGCGGTGTCCAGAAAAACGATCTGCTATGGGAAACGATATGGCCCCGGCTATTCTATTTTTCTGCAACGCTGTATGATCCGACTGATCTTTTCCAGGAGATCCAACCGTTCGCTCCTGGAAAGGTCCG
>JBAVYC010001143.1:0-2588 GCA_049698595.1 Desulfobacterales bacterium
TCAATGGTTGCCATGTCGTTATCAACGATAAATTATTTTGGAGGGGATTGCAAGACACATTGCCCGATGTTCCTTTCTTGTAGGTTGCACCCAGTCGATCAAGTTCGGCCAGCACCCTATCGATCACCGGATCGACTTTCTCCTGGACAGGGGGCGTTAATTCGAGGCTCTGGGTTTCGATATCCCCGGGCTCGACCCCGATGATAACCGTTTGCGGAACCCTATCCAGTGCCTGGCAGAGGGTCAAGGCCTCCCAAAAATCAACCTGATGCAAAGAATTTTTAGCCCGGATCCTTTCCGGAATGGCCTCGCCTTCCAACCGGTAAAGATCCCCTGAATATACTTGAAAAAGATTTAACAAAATAAACCAATCATATTTTTATCTATTTGAATTTTATACACAATTATCCATCATCATACCCCTGCGCTGCTGGTGGTCGCTGATTTCCGGCATCTATGCGAGCCTTTCTCGATCTCCCGCCAAAGGTTTTTGGGTTAACCGGATAATGATTGTTGAAAATTTGGTTTGGAATTGATATCCAAAGGTTGAATGTATCATCCATCTAAATCAGCGGCCACCAGCAGAGGTGGCCCCGGCCCCTTCCAGGGGCCATCCTCATACCCCCAGCTGGTGGTCGCTGATAGAGAGTGGTCAAGGTTCTGTGACGCCTGCCTTGCCTTTAATCCAGAACTGAAATTTGCCAATGGGCCCGGACATTCTCCGGAAGGATTTGGTTACTGAGGCTTTAGCATGCAGGGTTCGTTGCAAACGATTATTGAAACGGTGCGCAACTACAAAGGGTTGCTGCGCAAACGCCCCATAAAAGAAATCCAGGAAAAGCTGGGGATAACCGCTCAATATGGCAATCAGCTGCCCAATTACGGGGAAGACACGGCCGTTATTCCGTGGCGGGATGGTTATTTACTGCTGGCCGCCGATGGTATGATGACGGGACTTTTGGTGAACGAGCCCTATGCGGCCGGGAAAGCATCCGTAATGGTAACGGTCAATGATATTTACGCCATGGGAGGCAAACCCATCGGCATGGTCAATGTCATGGCCAGTGGCGATGACGAACAGCGGGCTAAGATCGTTGAGGGTATCGCCAAGGGGTGCCATAAACTGAAGGTACCCATGCTCGGGGGGCATCTCCACCCGGATGCCGCTGTCGACCACCCTTCTTTGAGTGTCGCGATTTTAGGGCACGCCCAAAATCTCTTGCGCAGTCATCTGGCCCAAGCGGGTGATGAGCTCGTTTTGGCCGTGGATTTAAGCGGACAGGCCGGTTGCCACAGCGTTCAGAGCTGGGATGCCAATTCAGGCAAAACCGCCGATGAGTTGCTATATCGTTTAGCGGCCCTGCCGGTGATCGCAGATCGCAAGCTTTGTCAAGCAGCCAAGGATATCTCCAATGCCGGGATATTGGGCACGACTTCCATCATGCTGGAAAATTCGGGTCAAGGGGGACTGATTGATTTAACGAGCATACCCTGTCCGGATGGATTGGCCTTAAAAGACTGGCTGTTGTGTTTCCAGAGTTTCGGTTTTATTCTGTCGGTAAACCCACGGCATACACCGGCGGTTATGGATGTCTTCGCGGAGCGCCATATTATCGCGGCGGTCATCGGCAAGGTTATTGAGGAACCTGTGGTTCGAGTGAAAGCCGACACTGAATCCGGCGTGTTGTTCGATTTTAACCATGAGGTCATAACCGGCATTACCTGCCCGCGCACCGAATGAAGCCCAAAGCGGTATAGGCCCTTAGCGAGCCTTTTTTGACAACATGTTGTAAGTTACGGCTTGAGATTTCAGGTTATAGTAAATTAATAACCAGCCAAACGTTAAAGGAGATGTCGACATGAAGATACAGGCAAATGACATTCAAATCAATTATGAACTATCCGGCCGGGATGGTGCCCCGGTGGTGATGCTCAGTCATTCTCTGGCCAGCAGCCTGGTAATGTGGAATCCCCAACTGGATTCGCTGGAATCCAAATTTAAAGTGTTGCGGTTTGATACCCGCGGTCACGGAGACAGCGATGCGCCGGAGGGAAAGTACACTCTGGAGCTGCTGGCGGCAGATGCCGTCGCCTTGATGGATGCTCTGGCGATCGATGCGGTGCACTTTGTAGGGCTGTCTATGGGCGGCATGATCGGCCAGAACCTTGCCCTGGACCATGGGAATCGCCTGAAGAGTCTTACTTTGTGCGATACGGCAGCCATTATGCCCGACGAGGCCCAGCCCATATGGCAACAGCGCATTGCCGCGGCCCGGGAAAAAGGCCTGCAGGATCAGGTCGCCGAAACCCTGGAGCGCTGGTTTACACCGGAATATCTCTCACAGAATTCACCCCGGGTGGAGCTGATTCGTCGGCAGATTCTGGCAACCCCGGTGGCCGGTTATATCGGCTGCAGCGAGGCCATCCGGGATCTTGACAACTTAAAGCGGCTTTCCGAGATCAACCTTCCCACCTTGATCATGGTCGGCGAGGAGGATCCCGGAACCCCGGTGGCCGCTTCTGAAGCCATGCAGGAGCGGATTGAGGGTTCTGAACTGGTGGTGCTGCCCGCCGCCAGGCATCTGTCC
>JBAVYC010001144.1:0-1659 GCA_049698595.1 Desulfobacterales bacterium
ATCCAAAGCTTATCATCATACATTTCGATAACGGTCGAATTGTTGAGTATGGCAAGAAATCGTCTGTCGGGTTTCGGCCAATTTTGAAGCTAATTTAGAGCATATCTTTACTTTCGCCCGATTATATAGAATTTCAATATATCTTCAAATCAGATCACTGGTTCTTGCAATTAGATTAAGTTATTGAAGGGGTGCTAAAATGGAAATGAAGTACTGGGAACATGAAAAAGAAAACTTTATCGAGGTACTGACTTTCGACAGACCACCAATAAACGCAATTAATACTGAAGCGGTTATTGAACTTAAAGAGGCGCTGGTAGAATTTGAAAATAATAAGGAAATCAAAGTTTTAATTTTGGCTGGGAAAGCAGATCATGCATTTATTGCTCATGCTGATTTAATAGAGATAAATGACCTTATAAACATTGACGACACTGACAAAATTAACAACACAATTAAAATTTGGCATGATGCTTTTAGCATGGTCGAGACCATATCCAAGCCCGTGATTGCGGCGATCCATGGTCTTACGTTAGGCGGTGGTACTGAACTATGTTTAGCTTGCGATCTTCGAGTCATGGCGGAAGATTCGTACATAGGTTGTCCAGAGGTGATGGCAGGACTTATACCATTGGCTGGAGGAACGCAACGGCTTCCCATGTTAATTGGTGCATCGAAAGCAAAGGAGTTAATTCTTACAGGTAAAATAATATCGTCTGCGGAGGCTGTAAAACTCGGGCTTGTCACCAAAGTTGCTTCAAGGTCAGATTTGCTCAAAGAAGCAAAAGAGCTTGCAAAGCATATTTCAAATGTTGCATCGCCACTTGCTGTGCGAGCCGCTAAGCTGGCAATCAACAGAGGATTACAGGAGCCAGATCTCAGAAAATCATTAGCGATAGAGACCGAAAGTGCCTCAACACTTTTAAACACCGAGGATCTCAAAGAAGGAGTCAAAGCGTCAATCGAGCATAGGGCACCAAAATTTTACGGGAAATAGCCTGAAACAGATCCTTATGTGTGCGATTGATAAGAATTCTACATTCCAAGGCATTGTTTTAGTGCACTAGAGATATCTCCAACGAAACTGTAAATATCAAAGAGGTTAAAAATTTTAGATATCATCTTTCCTGGTAATTAGGCTGCCGTTGACGCTATCTGCTATTTATCATAACTTACTGTATTTTAATGATATCATAGTGTTATTTTAAGTTTGATTTGAGCTAAAAGGATTTATCCTCCATACTATATACTGTATTCGGGTTCTTCAGCAGAATCTTGCTGCCGCAGATAATTCCTACGTGCAATTCGGACCCTTCATTTTATTCAATCATTTTATTCAATCCACTCCCGACATAGCACCCCCCCAACTTTTCAAAAAAGACAAATTAGAAGGTTGCACTAACGAAAATCAAATAAATACCGTTCCCTTTCGCCACTCTAAACACCCGCTTCTTACAGAACACAATTTCCCATTTTGAGAGACAAAATCAATTTCAAGCGATCCCCTTATGCCCCATCCCCCGAACAAAATCAAAAAGGACGGACACCCACTATGAAACGACCACCCAAAATGAGAACGCCAGATCACACACGACTTAATCTTGAAAAGGAAAAATATTATCGCCCATTCATTGAGGGATATATCAAGATTCTGCAGGC
>JBAVYC010001145.1:0-8575 GCA_049698595.1 Desulfobacterales bacterium
TGATTACACTGGCCGCTTTAGCACCCGGTTTAAACAGCGAACCGCAGAATATCGAATAACGAATTTCGAATTTCGAAGGATGGAAACGCTGTGCGCTGTCTTTTTATAACAGACTGAAGACATTCATTCAACGTTCGATGTTGGACGTTCGATGTTCGACGTTCATCAGTTTCTTTTTCGATTAACTGGCCACTGTTCAGGCCAGCGGTGTCGATCGTATGAAACGACATTACACTGCTTTTACCGCCACGGTCGGTAGTGGCAGAACATTATATCCCAAAACGGCACCAACAGAATTCTATTAAAAGCTTTGTGGATTGGTGTCCTAGCGGTTACACTATCATAATGAGGCCAGGCCGATGGATGCTCGATTAAAAATTTTTACGGCTGAAAAGCTTGTAACCCAACTGGATGAGGCTCGGTCGTCCGGGGAAAAAGTGGTTTTTACCAACGGATGCTTTGATATCCTGCATGCCGGCCATGTCAGGTATCTGGCTGCGGCCGGAGCTGAAGGAGATCTGTTGGTGGTCGGCCTGAACAGTGACGCCTCGGTACGTCTGATAAAGGGGGATAAACGGCCGATTCTGCATCAGGATCACAGGGCCGAAGTTCTGGCGAGTCTGGGCTGTGTGGATTACGTGGTGCTATTTGATGCGCCGGACCCACTGATCCTGATTAAGACACTGAAACCCGATGTGCTGGTTAAAGGGGCGGACTGGCTGGAGGAATCTATCGTCGGCGGCGAGTTTGTTAAAGCTAACGGCGGCAGCGTGGTGCGGATTTCCATGGTACCGGAAGTTTCCACCAGCCAAATTATTGAAAAAATACTGGAATTGCATCGGCAGGACTGACCGGATGATACTTTCCACTCAAAACGGCGTATCTTTTTATCGGTTTGCAAATCTGGCCGCCTGCGGCGGGGTCGATCACCGTATCTTTACCCGCAACTGCGGGTGTAGCCAACCACCCTTTGCCAGTTTGAATGTCAGCTTCGGCATTGGTGACCGCCAAAAAAATGTTGTCGCAAACCGGGCTGCCATCTCCCGCTGCATGGGATCCGGCCGACTTGTTTTCGCCCGGCAGGTCCATGGTTGCGAGATAGCAGTATTGAGCCGTGCTAACGAAAAGAGCGAGGAAACCCCCGCCCGGCGGATCTTGAGCGCGGATGCCATGGTGACGGACATCTTCGGCAGAAATCTAGCCATTCAAGTGGCCGATTGCCAGGCGGTGCTGATGTATGAGCCCATCCGGCGGGTAATTGCCAACGTCCATTGCGGTTGGCGAGGGAGTATCCAAAACATTGTCGGCCGCACCGTTGAGGTCATGGAACAGCATTTCGGCTGCCGCCGCGGTCGGATTCGGGCCGGTATCGGTCCTTCGCTGGGACCCTGTTGTGCTGAGTTCATTAACTTCAGCACAGAGATTCCCATGGAATTTTGGCGCTACAAGGGCTTAAACAGGCATTTTGATTTTTGGTCTTTAAGCAGGGACCAATTGAAGCGCGCAGGCGTTAAAGAAATTAACATTGAGTCCAGCGGGATCTGCACCCGGTGTCATACGGATGACTTTTTTTCCTATCGCGCCCAAAGGACTACCGGCAGATTCGCCGCGGTTATCGGGCTTTCGGAAATGGAATCATGATTCAACAACCACTCAAAGTTTTGTGGAACAAAAAGTTAAGCACGGCTTATTATAAAATCGGTTTGACCTGTTCCGATCATTATTCTGCCGCCAAACCGGGGCAGTTTGTGATGCTGGGTTTGGCCGGACAGACAGATCCGCTATTGCGCCGCCCGTTTTCAATTCACAATCTGCTGATCGAAAACGGCATCACCCATGGTTTTGAACTGTTGTACAAGGTGGTCGGGCCTTCAACCAGATCGCTGGCCCAGCGCAAACCCGGAGACATCGTCGATATTTTCGGTCCTTTAGGGTCCGGGTTTCTGATTCCCGCCCGGGCCAAAAGCGTTTTCGTGGTGGCCGGCGGCGTTGGCGTGGCACCTCTGGTGTTTCTGGTGTCCGACCTACACCGCAAGAATGTAGATCTTTCTGACTGGCGGGTATTCATCGGTGGCCGTACCAAAGAGGACCTGTTGTGCTGCAATGATTTTTTAGACCTTGGTGTTTCGGTACTCACCACTACGGATGACGGCAGTTACGGAGATCAATGTCTGGTTACCCATCCGTTGGAAGAGGCCATGGCAAATACGTCACCGGATGTCATCGTCGCCTGTGGACCTATGGATATGCTGGCGTGCGTGGTCGGTATCGCTGAAAAACACCAGGTACCATGCCAGGTTTCCATCGAAACTATGATGGCCTGCGGTATGGGTGCCTGTCTTGGCTGTGCGGTTGAATCCCGTATTGAAACGGAGCACTATTTACATGCCTGTCTGGATGGGCCGGTTTTTCCTGCCGACGCGCTGAAATTTTAACCTGAATTTATTGAAAAATTATGAATTTTGCATTGACTTGCCATCAATCCTTTGTTAGGTACAGAACCTTTAAATCGATTTGGTTTCAGGTCTTGTTTGGTGGGAAAAGGGTGTCGTTCCCATGAAAAAAGAAACCAGACGTACGTTTAAAGAGCTGGCCTATTACAGCAGTCTCGGCCTTTCCGTCTCATTTGCTGTTTTTATCGGCCTTGCAATCGGGGTCGTGCTGGACCGTAAGTTTGATACATCACCGTGGTTCACACTTATTTTTTTAGCATTCGGCATTGCTGCGGGTTTCAGAAACATCGCGCTGGTTATCAAAAGAGCGCGAAAATTATAAGAGACAATCGGATACTACCAAGGTGGAAATTCAACAGCGGATACTGATATTTGTCACCCGAACAAACTGGATTCTGTTTGTTGTCGCCAGTATTATCGGATTTATGCTTTTTCCCTCAAATTATGCCAGAGGTGTCTTCTTCGGCGGTTTGCTCGTCACGGTGAATTTCCATTTGCTGGCCCGGACCTTGAAAACAGCCCTGACGCCGCCGCATCTTTCCTCCCATAATGTTGTTATCGCAAAATATTTCATGCGTTTCATCGGCAGTGGATTCATTATTTTTGTCCTGATTGCCGGACACTTTGTGCATCCTCTGGGGCTCATCATCGGCCTTTCCGTGGTGGTGTTCAGTATATTACTTGCGACCCTGTGCGAATTTACAAAACTAATTTTCAAGGAGGCGGTTTAAGGATGGAACATCCCTATCTATTTTTAGTCAAGCTGTTTGAGTTAATCGGATTGGGGCATTTTGCGCACGCATATCCCCATGTCATTTACTCCTGGTTCGTTATCCTTTTGCTCATCGGATTTGCGAAGCTGGCGACCCGCAAAATAGAAATGATTCCCACCAAAGCCCAAAATTTCTTTGAACTTGTCATTTCAGGGATGGAAGAATTTATGGTCGAAATTACCGGCGAAGAAGGCCGCTGGTTCTTTCCGATCATCGCAACCATATTTATTTACATTGCAGCCTGTAACTTACTGGGACTGATACCCGGTTTTTATCCCCCCACCGCCAGCATCAATACCACCGCCGCCTGTGCCCTTCCGGTGGTCGTGTTTACCCACGTGATTGGTGTGAAATATCATGGGATTAAATATATCAAACATTTTCTCGGGCCTGTATGGTGGCTGATTCCGATCATCATGCCGATCGAGATCATCGGCCATCTGGCAAGAATCTTATCCCTTTCCTTCAGGCTTTTCGGCAACATTACCGGTCATGAATTGGTGCTGATGATATTGTTCATGCTGGCCGGCGCCTTCTTTGCCCCGCTGCCGATTATGGCCATGGGTATTTTTGTGTCCTTTGTCCAGGCCTTTGTATTTTTCTTGCTCTCGATCATGTATTTCAGCGGCGCCATGGAAGAAGCGCACTAATTTAAGTTGATTAGTTAATGGGTTAACTCGTTGACTTGTTTAGGCTGCGGCGGTTTAATGATGATATCTGCCCACTGGACAATCAGAACAACCAAATAACAAATCAACCAATCACTTATTCAACCATTCAACTAAGTTTTTTAATGGGTAACCGGAAGAAGCCCAATAACATATCAACTCAAAGGAGGTAAATTTATCTATGGAAACAAAAGCATTAGAATTTTTCATCGCGTGTGTGACAGCAGCTGGCTTCGGGATCGCCATCGCAGCCTTTGGCTGCGGCATCGCCCAGGGTCTTGGACTGCGCTCGGCAGTTGAAGGTATCGCGCGAAACCCCGAGTCATCCGGTAAAGTCACCGTGACCATGCTGATCGGACTCGCCCTGATCGAGTCGCTGTGTATTTACGCGCTCGTCGTTGCTTTGATCCTCATTTTTGCGCATCCCCAGGCAGCTTCGATTGCCGCACTGTTTGCTAAATAAAAGCAGAAGATGCGTTAGTCTAATTAAAAAGGCTGTGCCCGCAAAAAAAGGCTGTGTCCGCAAGGCGGACGCAGCCTTTTTTTATAACCCAAGTAAAATAAGTTTGTTGTGGACACTGTTTTTTAGTAGACGCTCTTAGTGGTCATCATGCTTGGACGGAGCAGTATGACAGAGACATGCAAGATTTTTTTGATCTTTTAGATGATATATCCAAGCAAATCGCAATTGAACTCCAAGTCGAATTGACGTCCGGTGATACATTACGATCAATATCAAAAACAAGAAATTTTAAAGCGTGGGCAAATAATGTCAAAGGCTTAAAATATTTTTATAGATTTACTGAAGAGAACAACATGCAAGCTCGGAAATATTTTGAAATTGCGATAAAATTGGATCCGGATTTCGCGGGTGCCATCGCGATGCTTGTGTACATCTATCTTATGTCAGTCGTTTGGGGCTGGAGTAAATCACCTTTAGAAGATTTTAAGCGATGCGAAGAGTTAACACAAAAGGCTAAAGAGTTAGATGAAAACCTCTCAATCGTATACGCCGCAGCGGCCCTTTTACGGTTAATTAAATTGGATCATAAGAAATCGATCGAAGAATCAAAAAGAGCAATCACTCTTGGTCCAAATGATCCATGGAATTATTGTGTATTAGCATACGCAAAATATTTCAATGGGGATTTTCAAGAAGCGGTATCTCTATGTGAGAAAATAGAACGTTTAAGCCCATATAGACCGTCTGCCTATTTGATGGTAACGGGTTTGTCATACAGAGGGGTAGGAAAATATGACGAAGCAGTTGCAATCTTCAATGACCTTCTCGACCGAGCACAAAAGGGGGAGTTTAATCCTTTATTAGCGCATCAATATTTAATCCCAACATTTGCAATGCAGGGCAACATGTCCAAAGCTCGCTTTCATGCGGCAGAATTGTTAAAGATCAACCCTAACTATTCCATAGATAATTATCGAACTGTAACCTTTTATAAAAATCCCGAGCATCTTGAGGCTATAGTCGATGCATTGCGAAAAGTAGGGATACCCGAAGCCCCTCCAGAAAAGGACTCACTGTGATATCTGCTTTGGTATCTATAAAAAATTTAATCTCTAAAAAGTATCGATGCTGTAAACGTATATTTACAGACAGACAGTGGCACATAACTGCTATGAACATCAACGTTTCAAGTTCCCGAATTTTTAAGATTTTAAAGTGATACCTTCGATTCAGAGGTAAATCCAACCGATAGGATTCACCTCTGAAACATTATACATCCAGTTTTGCATTCCGGCCAAATATTTGAAAATTGTGAAACGTTCATAATTTTTCCCAATCGGATTTGAATTTGACATTTTCCAACCGCCTGGGATAAACGAATAATATATGTTTTTAAGCGCAAATGTTTTGGGAAATTCTTAGCAACCGATTCCTGTAAAATTTAGGATATCCAAGAGAACCCTTCAACATTTTCGGTAACTTTGCGATTAAATATCATGGCAAGGTATATGTATTTGGATCTCCGTCAAACTGTGGCTAATTTTAGAGCATATCACAATCTTAAACGAATTCCGGATATTCTCAACATCTGTTGGAAACCTAATAAAAAATTAACCAAAACCCAGCAATATAGGCATTAATTCGTATAAACTTTTTCTGATTCTCATAAGGTGTGGCTTCGATCTGTTGCTCAGGAATCGCAAAAATGAAACAAAGAGCAATTATGCAAATTACTAATCTGTGCATAAAAGCAAAAATATGGAAAAGGAGTACAACAATTTACGGAGGTGATAATGCTATTGATCTATCGAACCATGAAGTGGGTATCCATCCTCTTAATCTATGCCTTTTTCTGTCCGGGGGTTATTCTATCAGCGACGGAAGAAACCGCACCCGGTCGTAAGTTGGCCCAGCAGGCCATCAAAGCCAGGGAACTGTGGATCACTGCAGACCACTCCAAACACCAAGCCTTGCAGCAAGAATTCAAATCGGGACCGGAAGTGACGAAAGCATGTCTGTCCTGCCATTCTGAGGCGGCTTTCCAGTTTCACAAAACCATCCACTGGACCTGGCTCGATCCCGCTACGACAGAGAGCAGGGTCCTCGGCAAAGGTGGCCTGTCCATTAACAATTTTTGAGTGAACATCAAAAGCAACGAGGCTCGTTGCACATCATGTCACGCCGGCTATGGTTGGAAGGGCAATGATTTTGACTTCACGGACCAGACCAAGGTCGACTGCCTGGTTTGCCATGAACAGACTGGTACTTATAAAAAATTTCCGGCCGGTGGCGGCAACCCCGCCCCAAAAGCAATGGTCTTTAAGGGCAATGGTAAAACTTACCACCCGCCCGACTGGAACAAAGTCGCTCAGAGCGTGGGGCGGCCGGACCGAAAGAATTGCGGGACCTGCCACTTTTTTGGAGGCGGCGGTGACGGCGTTAAACACGGTGACCTGGATTCATCCCTGATGAAGCCTAACAAGACCCTTGATGTTCACATGGGGGTGGATGGTCAGAATTTTGACTGTGTCCGCTGTCATTCCACCAGCCTGCACAACATCGCCGGTCGGGTTTACACCACCCCAGCCTCCGAGCATCGCAAGAGCCTTATCCAAGACGATCTTGCGTCCAAAATTACATGCGAGTCATGCCACAGTAGTATGCCCCACAAAGAAGATGCCAAAGCCAACGATCATACCGATAAAGTGGCCTGCCAAAGCTGCCATATACCGACCTTTGCCAGGGTAAATCCAACTAAAATGCGGTGGGACTGGTCAACGGCAGGGAAAAAGAAGGACGGCAAACCATACACCGAAAAGGGTGAGTTCGGAAAGCCGAAGTACGACACCAAAAAAGGTGATTTTGTCTGGGCGAAAAATGTGATGCCTGAATATTTCTGGTTCAACGGCTCCATTGAACATCTTACCGTCAAGGACACCATCGATCCAGGCAACACCGTTCAAATAAATCGGCCGGTGGGCAGCGGGGACGACCCCAACTCCAGGATATTCCCCTTCAAGGTTCACCGCGGAAAGCTTCCCTATGACAAGATCAACAAAAACCTCGTCATTCCGCACCTGTTCCCCAAGGGAAAAGATGACAAAGCCGCCTACTGGAAGGGGTTCAACTGGGGTAAAGCAATTGCATACGGTATGGAATATGCTGGCCTGCAGTACTCCGGCGAGTATGACTTCGTTGAAACTGAATACGTCTTTCCTTCCACCCACATGGTCGCCCCCAAGGAGAACGTCGTGGCTTGCACTGAATGCCATTCCCGCTTGGAAGGGCGCCTGGCGAAACTGAGCGGTTTCTACATGCCGAGTCGCGACAGATTCCGTGTACTGGACACCATTGGCTGGATAGTGGTTCTGGGGTCGCTTGCGGGCGTCCTCCTGCACGGCCTGGTCCGTATCTTCATCCCCAAAGATCGAAAGCGAGGCTAATCCATGCAAAAGAATAAAATGGTCAACATCTATCTGTATTCCCGATATGAGCGCTTCTGGCACTGGTTGCAGAGTACCCTGATAATCATTTTGCTTCTCACCGGATTTGAACTACATGGAACCTTTAGCCTGTTTGGTTTTCGATCCGCCGTCGACGTCCACAACTTCGTGGGGCTATCCTGGTTGATTCTGTTCGCCTTTTTCATTTTCTGGTTGTTTACCACGGGCGAATTCAAACAGTACATTCCAACCACCCGCAAGATGCTGGCCGTTGTGCGATATTACAGCTACGGTATCTTCCGGGGGGAAACACACCCGGTTCCCAAACGCAGGGAACTCAAGCACAACCCGCTGCAACGGCTTGTATACCTGTCGCTGGCGGCGTTGTTGCTGCCGATTCAGATGGCTACCGGCTTTTTGTACTGGGGCTACAACTCCTGGCCGACATGGGGGCTGGAATGGCTGTCGCTGCCGGTGATCGCATTCATCCACATGGCAGGTGCCTTTGCGATTCTGAGTTTTCTGGTGGTGCATATTTACATGATCACCACCGGCCACACCATATCCGCTCACACCAAAGCGATGATTACCGGCTGGGAAGAAGTGGAGGAAGGCACACAAATCGAGGATTGGGAACAAAAAGAGCGAAAAGCGCCTCAACCGGCCAGCTGACGTTCGGATAGTATTCGTATAAAGCTGATTCACGTAACCTGGATCAGATTCTTTCGGTCTTGATCAATTGTCCGATTGTTAAAATGGGCTAACTATCATGCAG
>JBAVYC010001146.1:0-2327 GCA_049698595.1 Desulfobacterales bacterium
ACCCTGAACGTTGAACCCTGAACCTGTGAACGGTTACCACAAAGTAAGGCGTTAATATCAAATTTCAGATAACGTTGATTGGTTGATTAGTTGATTGGTTAAGTGGTTGTAAATATGGATTTATCCCATATCTCCAAAATAATTGGACACTTCCTGTTTCAAAAGAAGGACAATTAGGACACAGATGACCACTGATTAACACGGATTAAAAAAGAAAGTTTGTTTCGCCTTCGGCGAGAAAGGACACCTAACGAGCAGGCAGCTACATATGTCTGGACATGGTTTCGCCGCCAGGCGTTTTGTATTAATCTGTGGTTATCTGTGCAAATCTGTGTCCCCAAAATCTTTAAACAACAATCGTAACATTCTAAAATGATGACTATAATTTACATAGTCAACCATTCAACCAGTAAACTATTCAACGAGGTCCAAAACTTAGTCAACCGATAAACTATTCAACTGCTTTTCGGTGATTGCACCTCGATCTATTCGTTTCCTGCGGCAGCAACCGACATTTTAGTCGATAATTCATGCAAGGAGGTAAGCTATGAGTGACCAAATAAATATTGCCATTGTCGGTCTTGGTTTTGGTGCCGAATTTATCCCGATTTACCAGCGGCATCCACATGCCAACCTGTACGCCATCTGCCAGCGCACAGCAGATAAACTCAATGCGATCGGGGAAGCATTTGGAGTAGCGAAAAGACACA
Organism: Desulfobacterales bacterium; assembly: GCA_049698595.1. Lineage (GTDB taxonomy): Bacteria > Desulfobacterota > Desulfobacteria > Desulfobacterales > JAFDCJ01 > JAFDCJ01. The sequence goes on from JBAVYC010001146.1 coordinate 711, forward strand.
CGGATTTTGATGAACTGCTGGAAGACCCTGCGATTGACGCCGTGCACATCAACACCCCGATTCCGGACCATGGCTCACAATCCATCAAGGCCTTAAAAGCCGGCAAGCATGTTGCCTGCACTGTACCCATGGCGACCACGGTCGAGGAGTGTCAAGAAATTACGCGTCTCAGCCGGGAAACCGGCAAAAAATACATGATGATGGAAACCGTCGTGTACAGCCGCGAATTTTTGTTTGTCAAAGAATTGTATCAGAAAGGAGAACTGGGGAAAATCCAGTTTTTGCAGGCAAGCCACCAGCAGGACATGGACGGCTGGCCGAATTACTGGCCGGGGTTGCCGCCCATGCACTATGCCACCCATTGCGTGGGACCCTGCCTGGCTCTGACCGATGCCATGGCGGAATATGTGTCCTGTTTCGGCTCCGGGACAATCAGGGAAGAACTGATTCCGGAGTATAATTCTCCATTTGCGGTCGAAACCACCCATATTAAACTGAAAGATTCCGATGTGTGTGCCCGGGTGTATCGCTCCCTGTTTGATACTTCCCGTCAGTACCGCGAAAGTTTTGATGTCTACGGCACAAAAAAAGCCTATGAGTGGCCGCTGATCGAGGGTGAAGACCCGGTCATTCATACAGCTAAGAAACCCGAGCCGGAGATTCCCGAGCGCGTCAAGGTGCCGGATTATGCTCACCTGCTGCCGGAACCGATCCGGATGTTCACAACCAAAGGCGTTTACGACCTGGATGATCAGCAGCACCTGTCCTTTACCCAGGGTTCCGGACACGGCGGATCGCATCCGCACCTGGCCCATGAATTTGTGATGAGCCTGGTTGATGACCGTGAGCCCTTCCCCAATGCCGCCCGGTCGGCAAACTGGACAAGTGTCGGTATTTTAGCCCACGAATCGGCCCTAAAGGGTGGAGAAATTATAAGACTGCCCGAGTTTTGATAGACGAATTTTTAGTTCAAATCGTATCTGTAATTAACCATCTTTTCTCAATTATGTATCTATTTCCAGATTTCAACTAATGGGGGTTGACAATGAATGAATTTTTTCCCGATATTCAGCATGCAATACCATTTGAAGGACCTGATTCGAAAAATCCTTTAGGGTTTAAGTATTACAATCCGGAACAGGTTGTCGGCCAAAAAACCATGAAAGAGCACCTGCGGTTCTCGGTCGCTTACTGGCACACCTTCAAGGCAAGCGGCATGGATCCTTTCGGCGCACCGACGTTTGTCCGACCCTGGATTAAAGCTGAAAGCCCGCTGGAACAGGCTAAGGTTACCGTGCATGCGGCCTTTGAATTTGCACAGAAATTAGGCGCCCCATTTTACTGCTTTCATGACCGCGACCTGGCGCCCGAAGGCCAAACCTTTGCAGAATCCTGCAAAAATTTAGAGACAATGGTCGCAATAGCCAAGCAACTGCAGGAAGAAACCGGAATCAAGCTGCTTTGGGGAACGGCCAATCTTTTCGGGCATCCACGCTATGCCCACGGCGCCGCCTCCAATCCGGATGCCCATGTTTTTGCCTATGCGGCCGCTCAAGTAAAGCATGCGATTGCCGCGACCAAAGAACTCGGCGGCGTCAATTATGTCTTCTGGGGCGG
>JBAVYC010001147.1:0-1823 GCA_049698595.1 Desulfobacterales bacterium
ACTCGATACTGGGTACTGGGAACTCGATATTGGATTCCAGACAGCTAAACATAGGAACTCCCTATTTGTTGTTTATTTAAAAAGGCAGAGCAAAGCGATTCCATCAATCCCCAATCCCCAATCCCCAATCTCATCCATGTTCCTCAACATAGCGCTCGCCCAGATAGGCCTTAATCACGGCGGGATCTTTGGCGATGTCCTGGGGATTCCCTTCGGCAATTTTTTGGCCGGAATCCAAGACTACGACCCGATCGCTGATTTTCATGACCAGTTCCATCACGTGTTCGATCAGCATGACGGTCACCCCCAATTCATAATGCACGTGTTTGATGCTGGCTAAAATCTCTTCAATTTCGCCGGGATTTAATCCGGCGGCGACCTCATCGAGCAAGAGCAGTTTGGGTCGCGTACCCAGGGCGGTGGCCATGGTTACCCGTTTTTGGGCAGCCACCGGCAGCTCGCTGACCAGGTAATCGGCCAGATCATCCAGTTTCAGATAGGCTAAAATTTCATCTGCACTTGATTTGGCCAGTGATCGGGATCGGGTGCGCATGAAACAGCCCACCATGACATTTTCTGCCACGCTAAGATCACCGCCGGCGGCATAGACCTGAAACGTTCGTGCCAATCCCCGTCGGGCGACCTCATGGGCTTTCAAATCGGTAATCTCCTCGCCATCAAAGATAATGCGGCCTGAGGAAATCGGGTGCAGTCCGGCGATGCAGTTGAAAAGGGTTGTTTTACCGGCCCCGTTGGGACCGATCAACCCCACCAGTTGATCTTTCTCCATGGAGAAGGAAATATCACTGTTGGCTCTCAATCCGCCAAAATCCTTGGTGACATGCTGAACTTCAAGCAGGGCCATTAGTTGCGTTTCCTCCGGCGCGCCTTTTCGACGATGCCCCATATCCCTTTGGGTTCGCCCGCCGAAACGAGCATGATAATCAGCGCGTAAATAATAATATCGATGCCCACCAGACCGGCGGTGGCGCCCAGCCATTCCTTGAGATAACTTTTGAGCGGAATCAGAACCGCGGCGCCGATAATGGGACCCCACAAAGAGCCGGCACCGCCAAGCATGGCCATCAGGGCAATCATGATTGAAATGGTGAGACTCATGGTATCTTCCGGTTCAATATTCTTTATATAGCAGGCGTGAAATGATCCCACTACACTGACAAAGGCCGTCGCGATGGCATAGGTCTTGACTTTGGCCAGGTGCACGTTGATACCCAGTGAACGGGCCACATCCTCATTGTCCTTGATGCATCTGAGCTGAAAACCGAGACGTGATTTGCGAAACCAGTTGATATAGAGAATTCCAACTAGGAAAAATCCTAAAAGGATGTAGAAATAATATATGTCTTCCTTGAAAATGAGACGCAAAAAATCCGGCGGATGGAATTTGATGGGAGAAATTTCCAGACCCCGGGCAGCCCCTACAAATTTCCACACCTCAAAAAGATCTTTGAGCACAAGCGATGTGGCAATGGTGGCAATGGCGAAATAATGACCTTTGAGCCGGAAGAGGGGATAGCCGATAATAAATGACCAGATGACTGAAAAGCATACCCCGATCGGCATGGATACCCAAAACGGGATATCCCAGCGAATCAGCATTACGGCAGTTGTGTAGGCCCCGATACCCACGTATTGGGCTTTGCCCAAATCTACCTGACCACCGTATCCGCCGATAGTGTTCCATCCCATGCCGTAAATGGAGAACATCAGAAACTGGATCATGGTAGACATGGCAAAAGAGGAATGCGACAGCAGCGGAAAGGTCAGCAAAAATATCAACACTGCACCGGCCACCATCAGAT
>JBAVYC010001148.1:0-1528 GCA_049698595.1 Desulfobacterales bacterium
GTAAACATCCCCCCGGTACTCGCTGCCGGAGGTGACAAGCACCTCTAAATTACCGCTGGTCGGTCGGCCCCTGTTATCAATTACGACGCTCAAAGGAGTCCAATTATTAAGCTGAAATTGACCGTTGAACCCGATTGAAAAATCCAACGAGAATCCGGCCGTATAGGACGGCAAGGCGCTGCAGATAATTATCATAACGACTGTTGAAGCTATATTTTTAAGCAACCTTCGCATAAGAACAGGATAATACCGGTCAGGGAAATTGCAAGGAAATCAAATATATGTAAAAACAAATCCATTTACATTAACTTTTATATTCGTTATTTAAAATGGTCGCAGAGGGGACGATGCTTTATGAGCAGTATTGAAACTCATAACCTCATCAAAGAAATGTAAATATTGATCTAAGTATGAAAAATATTATAATACCTATTATGGCATTTAAATGCTATATATGATATTTGAATGTCAGGCACTTTTTATAAAGTCAGCCCTTGTTCTAAGTCTCCAATAATAAGGTTGGGTTATCAATAGCGTTAAATCGTTTCTATTATACAGATACCAAAGGGGGTATACATATGTCTTTTGGAAAAAATCTTGCAAAATTCAGAAAACAAAGAGGATTAACCCAAGAGCAGCTGGTTAAACTCAGTGGTGTGGGGATTTCACAAATCAGACGATATGAAGCCGATAAGTCAAGCCCATCGATAGATGCCATCATCAGGCTGGTCAAGGCCATTGGCGTATCCATCGATGAAATGGTTTTTGATAAAACCACGGCCATTGCTTCAAACAAGATTATTGATCGAGAACTTTTAGAGCAGTTTGAGATGATATCTTCCATGGATGAAGAGGAACGCAACTTGGTTAAAAAAATTCTTGAGGGAGTCATTGTGAAAAATCAAGTTGAGAAATTATTGAAACCAAAACCTGGAAAACCCTGGTCACAAAGATTCAGGGAAATTACAGACAGACTTGCACAAGGAGCCAAAGACTATTCCCAAGACGATATTGATAAGGTAATTGATGAAGCGGTTGCGGCAGTAAGGAATAAAAATTATGTCCGCTCTTAAAGCGGTGATCGATACCAGCGTCATGGTCAGCGTGGCCTTTGCAAAGCAAGGGCTGGCTAAAGATCTCAAAAATATGATTGCCGCCGATGACTTTTTGCTGGTAACCTCAAAGCTGATTTTAAAGGAACTCTACCAGGTGCTGCATTATCCTCGCATCATCAAGCATTTTAAGCCGACAAAAGATGATATCAATGAGTTTATCGGGTTGATTGTGGAAAAAGCTTTGATCACTGAAGGTCTTTACAGTGCCGACGGTATTACCGAGGATCCGGCCGATGACATGTTTGTCGCCTGTGCCCTGGAAGCACAAGCAGACTATATCGTCGCCAGAGATCCCCATCTGAGAAACCTCAAACATATTCACGGTATCCAAATTATCGATGTCACAACATTTATTGAAAAAGTGAAAGAGAAATAAAAATCTGGAACAATTTCCTGTGGCCCCTCGTCGTGAC
>JBAVYC010001149.1:0-6244 GCA_049698595.1 Desulfobacterales bacterium
CGAGACGTTAAATTAGCGCCAGTTCCGCCAGAAATTCGTCGGTGGTGCGTTGGCGACAGTAACCTTTGATGTGGTCCAGGGAAGTCAGGTGCCGTTGCCGGGTATGGGTGGCACAAGCGTCGGTGACCAGGGTAACCAAATACCCCAGGTCGCAGGCGTCACGCACCGCTGAGCTGATGCATTGATCTGTCAGCAAGCCACTGATAATCAGAAAATCGACACCGAGATTACCCAAAATATAGTGAATGTTGGTAGAGATGAAAACGCTCGATGACGTCTTCGGAAACACGATTTCATCATCGATTGGTTTAATCACGTCAAGAACCCGGGCGTCGGCTGAATCTTTGGGTACATTGAATCCGGTGATCTTGTAATCAAGGCTGCGATCCCGTCCGTCTGCGGTTAGGCTTTCAATGACCGTGTACAGCACTTCGATACCCTTTTGGCGACAGGCCTTTTGCAGACGCCGCATATTTGGCAGGGCAACCTCTTCGAGGCGTTTGAAAAAGTAATCGTATTTCGTCTCGGCCTCGGCGGGCGTGAGACCCTCGTCCCCGTACTCGCCACCGTCAGAGCGCGCATTGTAGTTTTGGACGTCAATAAAAAGCAACGCCGATTTGTGTGGGACGATGGGAATTTCGCGACTCAAGTTATTCATCTCTAATTAGTACCTTTCTACCAGCAGATCCACTTCCTCCTCCAGATTCAATTCTTTAAGGTTATCCCATTCATGTTGCCGCACCGCCATATAAGACCTTGCGAGCTCTGCGCCCATTGCTTCCCGAAGCACGGTGTCCTTGCGCAGGGCATCAAGCGCGGCACCCAGATTTTGCGGCAATCGATCAATTTTTCCGGCACGGCGCTGCGCCCCGGAAATCAATGCAGGATCGACGGTAACCTCTTCGGGAAGTTCCAAATTGCGACCCAGGCCGTCGAGTCCTGCGGCGATGAGGGCGCCCAGCGCAATGTAGGGATTGGCAGTGGCATCCATGGTTTTATATTCAAAGCGGCTGGCCCGGGTGCCCTGCTTGTTCTTGCAGACCCGCACGGCAGCTTCACGGTTCTGGTGGCCCCAGGCCCTGAAGGCGCCCGCCCAAAAATGCGGCTGGATGCGCCGGTAGGAGGTTTTGCTGGGAATGGTGAGGGCGCACAGGGCGGGCAGGTGATCCAGGATCCCGGCGATAAAAGCGCCGGCTTCAGGGCTGATCGCAGTGGCCTGCTGAGGATCACCGCTGATGTTTTTCCCGGCGCGCCACAAACTGAAATTAAGATGACAGCCCGAGCCGGCTTTGTCTTCAAAAATCTTGGGCAAAAATGAGGCGATAAGTCCGTGACGGGCAGCTTCGCCGCGTACGGTTTCCCGGTAGATGATCTGTCGATCGGCAGCCGGCATGGCCTCTGCATAGCGTATATTGACTTCCTGTTGCCCGGGGCCGGACTCGGGATAGTAGCCTTCCACCTCAAGCCCCTGTGCAATAAGGGCATCGGTAAGATCAATAATCAAAGCGCGATGAAGATTCATCGCACCAGTGGCACAAAAGACAGTGTTATCGGCCGGTTCCAGTGCGCCTTGGGTATTTCTGCTTAACAGAAAAAATTCATTTTCAAAAACGGCCTTGAGCATCAGACCCATTTTTTCAAGTCGATCTACCTGCCGCTTGAGAAAACCGCGGGGGCAATGTGCCCAAACGTGACCGTTTTTGCTGATGATCATGTCGCTCAGGACCTGCGCGTGTCCTTCAGCGAAGGGCAAAATTGTCAATGTTGACCAGTCCGGCATCAGGCGCACCTCACCGACCGGCCCAAGACCGGTATCGGCCACCACACTGTCATACATCACCGGCAGGGCCATCTGAGCAACGGTGATGCCCACACCGTTGTCGATATATTCTTCCAGGTAATCGATATGGGCGGCCTTGGCGCGAATTATGTTGGCGTTGTCACACCAGAGAATGCGCACGAATTTAATACCTGCATCTATTAAAGTCTGTTTGAGTGCCTGTTCCATGATATCCTTTTAGGAAGTAATCGCTATCGGTAAATTATCGATTCTCGGAGGGCTGCCATGGATTCTCAGCAGCGAATTATTGGCAAGCCGGGTCCAACCGGCCGGCTCCAACCGGCTTGATTCAATCGGCTGCGAGCTTATGATGACACCTGTGGGGAGGGCATAGCAATGAAGCGTATAATAGTCTTCCCAGGTCTTATATGCACTGATGACATACAGGTCTTGACCGTTGCTCAACATGCTGTTTACAGCCGTGTAATCCGCTTTCATCGAAGAAACGGCCAGCGCCAACGTTTCACAGATCCCTGTATTCACGGAATTGGTCATTATTGCGGATAAAAGATAATGAAATAAATATTCGGTGTCGGATTCATCCGACGTGGATATCAAAGAAGCATTCCGGGGAAGGGATTCAGCACCGTAAACGGTACCGTTATGGATAAACGCCCAGGGGGCGTGGAAAAACGGATGCGCATTGGCAAGGGTAACGGGGATGTCGTCGCTGGCTTTGCGCAAATGCCCCAGGAATACATCAGGCGCTTCGTCGATTGAGGTGACGGCTTGTCGGCATTGTGCGGATTCCAGGGCCGAACCCAGCCGGCGGATTACCGGAACCATTGCGGACTTATCCTTGTTGGATCTGGCCAACCCCCACCCGTCCTTGTGCCCACCTTCCATGCCCGCCACCGGAGGGATATTGCCGAATTCCGCCTGTCGCCGAAACCCCAGGACAATTTCCTGCCAGAAATCGACCTGGCCGTAGATCCCCAGTAATCTGCACATCGTATATTCCCTTCTTTTTAAAATTGGGATTCTTCTTAATCAATAATTCAGCCGGCGTCAATCCGGAATTTATTGATCCTTCACCTATCTGGCAATTTTCCTAAATCATACACTTCAAATTTTGTTCGTTTTTCCAGGAGACTTTCCAGCTTTTCCTCGTTGGCTGCGCGTTCGTCGCTCTCCTCCCAGCGGATCCAGTCTTCTACCGTCTGCCAGGTGGAGACCACCGTTATGCTGCAGGGGTCATAATGATTGACCCAGGTCTCCCCTGAAATATATCCCGGAAGATTCATGGCATCATGGCGGAATTTGTTGAGCAGTGCAAAAGCCTTATCGGCGGTATTGGCTTTAAATTGTCTTTTGATTACAATCTTAATTGCCATAATAACCTCCTTACCGATTTGATAGAAAATTCATTCAGTACGATCTCAATTTCCAAATATTGTTTGAAAGAATACAAGCTGTATCAGAATTCATACAACCTTTTGTAAATATTATGTTTTTTGTGATTATCCACGTGAGTGAGCCCCTGGCATGATGGTCCGCTTTCACTCCAGAAAATACGCAGCTATAACGAGAAAATCAATACAATTAAATTTGTAACAATGAGACGGTGAGTTGATATTAAATGGAGACACTGATATTATGTAAAGAAAGCAGTGAACGGTTTCTACTTTTTGAACCTGCGCAGGTTAGACGAAACTATAATTTTTGTTATTCGGGCTGGGCTTTTGGATTCGGAGATATGCTGAAAAATATAAATAAATTAAACATCGTGCGCATCGGAAGTTATATTACCTACAGCAGCCTTAAAAAAATTGCTGACGGGATTTTAGATTCATTTCGTGGAATAATCAAGGAAACGAACCTGTCACATCATGATTCTCCTGTTGTCGAAAGCATCGATGCCCAATTGCTTACGATGATCCTCGACGAAGAGTATAGAGGACCCACCCTGGGGATAACCGACGCGGATTTAAAAACGGAAGACGACGATGCGTTTTACAATTCTATTTTAGGCGGCAAGAACACTAAAAATGATGTGGCTGTTGTATCCACCCATAAATTGACGCCGCTAAACATGGACTCTGACAGGGATTATAACCTCTTTATCGACAGGACGCTAAAAGTCTCGCTGCATGAAGTGGGACACAATTTCGGTTTATTGGATCATTCGTCCTACAAACTCGCCCCTAATGGATTGTTGTGTCCCATGAGCAGAGGTGAATTCAATAAATTCGGCTATCGAGGTTATGTGAAAATAATTGTTGATGGCCGTGGGCGGGCTTTTTGCGATGAATGTACTGATTTCTTGACGGGCGTTTACACCGCCAGAATGTCATCGGCACAGTTGCTAAAAGACGTCCTTAGCATACATTAAAATCCAGAAATCCGCCGTTTTTCATCCTTATACTGCTTCATTCCATTGATCCAACTGGAATTATCCGGCACTTGTATTATCCACATTTGTAGTGTAAAAAACGACTTTGCCATAACGACAATTTAGGGGGTTTACAGGCCAAAAATGATAACTCTACTGGATTACGGCGCAGGTAATGTCAGAAGCGTCATCAATGCCATCGAAAGCCTGGGGGAGACGGTCAAAATTGTTGCCCGCGGCGAAGATATCCTGACAGCCGAGAAGCTCGTTTTTCCCGGGGTGGGTGCTTTCGGCAATATGATGCGCATTCTGCAGGAAAAAAATTACATCGAGCCCTTAAAGACCTATCTGCATTCCAACCGACCGTTTCTGGGAATTTGCCTGGGGTTGCAGGCCCTTTTCGACCACAGCGAGGAGGCCCCGGATGTCAACGGACTCGGCCTTATCGCCGGGTCGGTAAAACGTTTCAACATTAATCTTTCGGTGCCGCACATCGGTTGGAACGGACTCAATTTCAAACAGGGATCGCGCATTTTTTCGGGGCTTTACGGCGATGAAAAATTTTATTTTGTCCACTCATACCACGTGGTGGCTGATGATCCCGCGGTGATACTGACGACAACTGACTACGGTTGCCGGTTTGTCAGCAGTATTCAGAAGGGCAATATCATTGCCACCCAGTTCCACCCGGAGAAAAGCGGTCCGGCCGGGCTCGCTATTTTACAGAATTTTCTTAAGACAACCGCAGAACCGATCCGTCCTGCACGATCAACGGCAACCACGACCCTGGCCAAGCGGATCATTGCCTGTCTGGATGTACGTTCAAACGATCAAGGCGACCTGGTGGTCACCAAGGGCGATCAGTACGATGTAAGGGAGGGCGGAGAAGTCAGAAATCTCGGCAAACCGGTTGAACTGGCACAACAGTACTATGCAGATGGCGCGGACGAGATTACTTTCCTCAACATCACAGGATTCAGGGATTTTCCCCTGGAAGACATGCCGATGCTGGAGGTATTGAAACAGACTTCGGAAAATGTGTTTGTCCCGCTGACCATCGGCGGCGGGATCCGCGATTACACGGATAAAGATGGACGTAAGTACGATGCCCTGGAAGTCGCCGCCGAGTACTTCAGATCCGGGGCAGACAAAGTGTCCATTGGAAGTGATGCCGTTCTGATTGCTGAAGCTTATCTCCAATCCGGCTGCCAAACCGGGCAAAGCTCTATCGAGACCATATCCGGCGTATACGGCAACCAGGCCGTGGTCGTCTCTGTTGACCCGCGTCGGGTTTATGTAAACTCTGCCGACGAGATCGAGCATGTCGTCATTGAAACCGCCATACCGGGGCCCGGCGGCGAACGATATTGCTGGTATCAATGCACCATCAAGGGCGGCCGCGAAGGTCGGGACCTGGATGCGGTGACCCTGGCGCGGGTTTGTGAAAAGCTGGGCGCCGGGGAAATTCTGCTCAATTGTATCGATCGGGATGGAACCAACCTGGGCTTTGACATCGAACTTATCAATGCCGTTGCGACGGCGGTTTCCATTCCGGTCATTGCTTCCAGCGGCGCCGGGCGGGTTGAGCATTTCCATGAAGTCTTTGCCGCCACCGAAGCAGAATCGGCATTGGCCGCCGGCATTTTCCACCGCAAAGAAATTCCCATAGTCGAGGTTAAAAAATATTTATACGGTAAAGTAGAAATCAGATGGATGCTTCGCTGATCGTGGTCGCTAAAAAGCCCGAACCCGGCTTTACTAAAACCCGCCTGTGTCCGCCTTTTACCCCGCAGGAAGCCGCCCAATTTTATCGCTGCTTGATGCTGGATACGCTGGAACTGGCCGCCCGGGTTCAGGGCGTTGAGCACTGCCTGGCTTACACCCCGATTGGGGCCTACGCCTATTTCCAAGAACTGGTGCCCGAGGGTTTCAGCCTGATACCCCAGCAAGGGGTCGATCTCGGAGAGCGGCTTGCTAACACTTTGGCCGACCGCTTCCAGCGCGGCTACCGAAAAGTGGCGGTAATGAACAGTGATGGTCCGACCCTGCCTCTGCCCTATCTAGAACAAGCC
>JBAVYC010001150.1:0-10210 GCA_049698595.1 Desulfobacterales bacterium
AATTAAACTATGGCAGGTAAATGACGACCATTTGCAGCAAAAACCTGTTGAAAAAATTTAGGAGTAGATTGTGAGCATGAGTCAATTTAGAATTTTTCCGTCCGAGCGAATGGACCTTGAATATCCCTGGACGATTTGGGCTGCGGGCTGGCTTGCTTTGTTTAAAGCTTTTCTCTGGCTGGCGTATGAACCGGTTCAGGCCCAACCTGTGCTCAACCTTTTGGGCACCAAATTTTTGTTGAATACACTACCGCTGGTCATATTGGCCATCGGGGTTTGGAATCTGAGAAAATGGGCCGTTTGGGGCCTGATTGCCCTGTCAATTGCCAATTTGATATTTTTTATTGTCAACCCGCAGACCTTAAATGCTGTTTTGGTCGTATCGGAAGTTCGTATTTATTCAATTATTTTATCCCTCATTACCTTGCTTTGCAACGGACCCCTTGGAGATTTCTTAATCCTTTGTGCAGCCCCCAGTATGCTGAAGCATACCAAAACCCAACCCGGATAAGCCGGAAAATATGTTGTCAGAAAAACTTCGCTAAGGGCCTAAACGTGTGATAATTTACTCAGTCTACCTAGGTACAAGATCTACAAAACAAAATCCATCGCGGATAATGGACGCCGATGTTTGATACCCGGTATTATGTTCCTGTTGCGGGTGGCAAAAAATCTCCTTTATCTAGGCCCAAATTCGAATCTTCCGTTTGTCTCGATATCCATCAAACCAACCGCCGAGTATTTATTTGCGCAATAGAAACTCAAGTTTTTGTTGTTTTCCCCGATATAAATAAGAAAACTTTTTAAAAAAAAAGCGGCCGACAGCAGAGGTGGCCCGCCCCATCCAGGGGCATCCACATTCCTCCAGTTCTGCTGATGGTCGCTGATTCGCGAGTACGGAACCCATCAAATGAAAACAAAGTTGCTTTTCTGGAGCGCCGTTTTGTTTTTAGTCCTGGGATTAAACACCGGGGACGGCACTTTATTTCTCTTTTTTTCCATTCACTCCTTCATGCTTTTCATCGGAGTGTTTGTGCGCACCCTGGCCTATAAATTCCAATCCGGCGGAAATTCCGAACCCCTTCCCGTAGTCCCGTCCACCAAAAGTTAATACGGCCTTCTTTTCATATTAGAAAGATTCAACACAATTTTAAAACTTTACCTTGGGTGCTGCTTTTTCGGCCTCCGGAATTTCATAATACTCTGCCGCTGAAACACCGGCCAGCATTGCATAAAGCCTTCCGAAAATTGTCCGGATATAGGTGTTTAAAATCTGGACGGAATCGTTGTAGCGTTTTCGTTCTACGGCGATTCTGTTCTCGGTTCCTTCCAGACTGTCCTGAAGTTTGAGAAAGGATTGATTGGCCTTGAGGTCCGGATATCGCTCCTGGAGCAGCAGCAGTCTTGAAAGGGCGCCTTCGAGCACATTGGCACTTTTGATCTGGCTCTTCACATTGTTGGCCTGAAAATACTGGGTTCGGGCCTGAGCGATATTTTCAAAAATTTCTTTTTCCTGTTTGGCATATCCTTTAACCGATTCAACCAGATTCGGGATGAGGTCATACCGGCGCTTTAGCTGATTTTCAACCTGGGCCCATTTGCCCTTGACGTTTTCATCCATGGCAATTACCTGATTGTATCCACTGATCAACTTCCCGGCCACCATAAACAGCAGCACCAGGGTAACTCCCAGGATAACGAGTACTATCTTTAACGTATTTGACATTGATTCCTCCGTTTGAATATTAGTGAATCGTCAGTCCCTTGCTACCACCCGCCAGATGCTCCACCACCACCGAAGCCGCCACCACCGCCACCAAATCCACCACCGCCACCGAATCCGCCTCCTGAGCCGCCCCAACGGCCTCTTCCCCCACCCATGGATGAAAGTAATAAAAGGGCCAAAATAGACCTGGGATTCTTAATAAATATGATGAGTATTATCAGAAAAAAAACCAGTGAGATTATTTTACCGAAAGGCCCGCCGGCAGGTTTCCCTTTTTTGACCGGGTAGGTTTTTTGTGCCGCGGGCATTCCGCTGATTTTTACGCCTGCATCTGAAGCGATTTTATTGGCGATAACCAGCGTCGCGGTATAAATTCCGGTGGAATAATCTCCTTTTTTAAAGTTGGGCACCAGGTACTGTCGGCCAATGCCACCCACCAGGCTGTCCGGCAATACCCCTTCGAGACCGTAACCGATTTCAATCCTGTATTTTCGCGCATTTACTGCCACGACTAGCAGCACGCCGTTATCCTTGCCCTTTTGACCCAGTTTCCATCGGTCGTGGGCAATGGCCAGTGAAAATTCTTCAATGGTTTGCCCTTCAAGGCTTTTGACGGTCAAAATTGCCATCTGGGCAGTGGTTTTACGTTCGAGTTCCCTCAGGTAGCGGTTAATTTTGGTTTCAACCGCATCATCAATGATACCGGCTAGGTCGACCACAGGATTGGCGGGTATCGCCGGAATTTCGGTGGCGAAACCGGTGTGGGTGGTGGTGAACAAAAAGAGTCCAAAGATTAATAAAATAATCGATTTACACTTCAAGAGCATCGGCTATCTCTCCCAGTTTCTCAATGGCCTCGTAATAGTCCTCAAAGACGGTGTTGAGTTGATCGATAGATGGTTTCGTTTTTTTTCTTTTATGCTCTAATACCATTGTGAATACATTTGTCGGGACTCCGGAAACTTCTTCCAGTGCGGACAGAACGTCCCTATTGTTGCGGGGAACCTCTTTGCCGAGCAAAAAAATGATGGCTTTGAACAAAGACATGTATCCGGCGATGGTGTCGATAAAACCGCGGGTAAGGGTATTTCTATCACCTGCTGCCGATATATATCCCTGCCTGAGGCCGATGAGTTTAACTTTCAACTCCCGCTCACACTGGTGCCGCAGATTTGAATTTTCGATCTTCACATCCTGAAAAATATCTTTTCCAAAGACAGTTTGATGAAACAATTTCATATTTAAAAATTCAATCGGAAAGACATCCAGGGAGTTATAAATGTAAGTCGGGGTCATGATCAGTGGTGCGGCCACACCCTTTTTACCGAATTTTTTTCCCAGGGGTGCCAGCAGTTCAAGAAATTTCAAATCCATTTTCTGTAAAACCATGACCGAATTTATATCGGATATCTTCGGATCATAGTCCTCGGTCAGCGCACTGCCGACCAGATGAACTGAGTGCATTTTTTCTTGGTGATGCTTTAAGACAATATCCAGAAATGGTTTATAGCAATCTGAGATATCTGCCTTTAGATTAAAGTCATTCATCGTTACCTCCCGGCAAAGGTGTGGATTGCATCGGTTGCATGTCAAAAACCTCGAGGTCGTGGTTGGAAACTATTGGCGTTGCCTTCCGGATGCCCGTATGGCGCGTTGGGAATAATATGGAGCGACTGATTACGTGTTTATGCGTGTCTTATATCAACTAACTAAAATCAGCGTAAACATTTGTTTTGTCAATCTTATTATCGTATCACCGATAAGTCAAAAAAAAAGCTAAACTAAATCGGAATAGAGCCGATACATTTCAAGAACAAAAAAATAAGATGTACTTTCTTTCAACTAAACTGTCTACGAGTCAGCTTTTTGAACATCCTAATTGAGCAAATGACCAAGATTTTTAATTGTTTCTGGCACTTGTAGATGCAAAAGATGACAATTTTTTGACGCAAAGCCAACTGATTTTGTCAAGATATTTTTAGTCAAATTGCTTAATTAAATCATAACCTTCTGAATTATATATTAATATAAACTAACAAGCTATGTTGGCATGATAGTTGTATAGGTATATAGCAAAATTGTTAAAATGGGATTTAAATTTGCTCGTTGCGTAAGGTGAGAATCTAAGAATACCATATCGCAATCATGACATCGAAACCAGATCACATTCACATGAGGAGCTAAAATGGAACCAAGACTGAGCGAAACTAACAGCTTCGATTTTGACATCGGTTATCTTGTAAAAAGTCCCTGCAGAGATTGCGTCAGCAGAGAAGATCTGCCCACCTGCGTCGAGGGTTGCGAAACTTTGGATCAAATACAAACAATTCTGGCGGATTCCATCCCCAGTGAAACAAGCATATCGCCGGTTGATACCTATGATGTTCCATCTGATGTGCTGGACCAGATATAGCCGGTCCGGCCTGCAGCCGATTACAGGCGCAGCACCGGAACCGGTTTAAAAATATTGGAAGATCGATGATGGTGTTAAAAAATCAATCATCACATCGATGCCATGTTCAATAGTCGATTTTAGGTTATTGCCTGATCCGTATTGGGTGAGGTCAGGCAAAACCTGCCTGACGGTTGATACCAATTGCCTCCAGCGCAGTATTGTGTATTAAAGTCGATCCTGCGCTGATACCTTCCGAATTTATATCCATACTTTCCCTGCGCAACCTTTCACCGTTTTTTATTGAACGACAACCGGATTTGACCCCTGCTGTGTCAGAAAGCCCAGGGGAACGTCAAAATAAATTCTAAACCCCGTTGCATCAAGGGGCTTTTCAATGACGGAACCCGGTATTCGAGCCCGGACGGCTTGACTTTGTGGTCTGTTTTAATTAAGAGTCCTGATCAAACTCATTTTAGCAAAGCCCGGAAGGATAACTTATGGGATTTCAAAGAAACGAAAAGCCTGCCCTTATAATTATCGATATGGTGAAGGACAACTTCATTGAAAGCAAAAAACTGCCTATCACACCCTTTGCCCTGAATATTATCGCCCCATTGAACCGTTTAATCCGTATATTCAGGAAACATCAATGGCCGATTGTGTTCTCGACCGATGCTTTTTA
Organism: Desulfobacterales bacterium; assembly: GCA_049698595.1. Classification (GTDB taxonomy): domain Bacteria; phylum Desulfobacterota; class Desulfobacteria; order Desulfobacterales; family JAFDCJ01; genus JAFDCJ01. The sequence continues at coordinate 4,804 of JBAVYC010001150.1, forward strand.
CCAGGAGGACTTTATCTTCAAGGGTCGGATGCATCCCCATTCCCTCGCCGGTACTGAAGGTGCCGAGGTCGTTGCTGAACTGGATAAAACGGATGATGATTTGTGGCTTCCTAAACCCAAATTTTCCGCCTTTTTTCAAACCGGTCTTGAAAAATGGCTGAGGGAGAAAGAGGTTACGCTTTGTGCCGTCGGTGGTATTTCCACCCATTTTTGCGTCTTAACGACGGTCATGGACGCCATTTGCCATGATTTTAAGGCAGTGCTGCTCGAAGATTGCTCTGCGGCGTTTTCCAGAGAAGTTCATGAACAAACCCTGAATTGCTACCGGCGCAATCCGCTTTATCCTTTGTTGAAAGTTGCTGAGTCGTCGGAATTGACAGCGGAACTTAGGTATTCAATTTGTCCTCCCAGTCAAACTCCCGGGCGGTGACGATATGCTCCATGCGTCTGATTCGGCGTTCCAGGTTTTCATACCGCCTCTTTATTCGACGGGCCGCCAGGTGTCTGGAGTTTGCATAGCTGTCATAAAACTCTTGTTCAGCCTCGGTTTTAATGGGGATTACCGGCGCGGGCTTCATCAACAGGGCTGCGATAAGATATAGGCCGATCACGGGCCAGAAACCGGTTACAAGAAGGAAGATGACGGCGATGACCCTGGCCCAGACAATTGAGAAATCAAAATGCTCGGCCAATCCCCGGCACACCCCGAAAATAACTCCTTTGCGTGAGCGGTATATTCCACTGCGGGTCAATTTGTCATGATTTCTCATCGTTAGAATCCTCTTTTTTCTCGATCCAGCAAGATGGTTTCCAGGGCCTCCACCCTTTCTTCCATATGAGAAAGGCCCTGGTACATTTCCTGGATAATTTTGGAATCATCAGCCTGATCTTTGCGGGAAGTTTTGTTTTTCAAGAGTTTAATGGACAGCAGGATCGTTCCTCCGATTATCGCCGGAATAAGCACGACACTGCCGAAAATGATAGCCACGATCAACACTTGATTCATCATTGAGCCTACCCTGGTTTAAAGTCAATGAATTGCGAAAAATGATGGTTTCGTAGAAAGTCTGAAATTCGTTTTTTTTAATTACAAAATATCCGACTCAAGTATTTATGCCTAAAGTTGGAATCTATCAATAAGAAATTTAATATGTTCAGCCCCAAAGGGTGAATTATCATGCCGGTGGCGATTTGTCTTTTTTCCCAGCTGATGGGGTTTTTAAGGCTCGCAGTTCATTTTCAATTTCTTCGTCAACGGAAAGCCGTTCCAGTTCCTCTTCAAGGGAAGTTTTTCTCCCATAATTGACCAGATCGGCTTCGGCTTCCATACGTTCGATGCGGTTTTCAATTTCATCGAATTTAATCACAGTCTCAGAACTGTCAATGCGCCGCAGCTCCTCTTGAGCCTGCATTTTTTTCCGGGCATGGATGTGGCGCTGAACCAGCATGCGTTGTTTGTCACGGGCGGATTTTAATTTTTCCTCCAATTGGCGAATGTCATCCTGGTACTGCTCGATGAGAAGGTCGTGTTCGGCAAGATCGCCTTCAAGCGTTTCCATTCTGCGAAAGAATTTACGCTTTTCGACCAAAGCCTCGCGCGCCAGATCATCGCGGCCCTTATTAACCGCCAGTTCCGCTTTTTCCTCCCAGTAATGGGTTCTGGTCTCAAGGCCATCCAACTGACGTTTGATTTTTTTACCACCGGCCATGACGCCGGCACAAGCCGATTTTATTTCAACCAGCGTGTCTTCCATTTCCCTGATCATCAGCCGGATCAGCTTCTCCGGATCTTCTGCCTTGTCGAGCATTGCATTGATGTTGGAACTGATGATATCGCGGAATCGTGTAAAAATACCCATTGTCGTACCTCCACTTATTATATTGTAGTTTCAATGAGTTGCCATAGCATGAATCATGCCAGCTGGTTGATTCGGACAACTACCTGAAAACACGAGTTTTTTTGTTGACAGGCTACAATGATTACGGTAATAATCCTTAATGTTTAGCAAAATAAGCCAAATTTTGGTATTTATAGTTATTAAATGATGAGCTCTGAATCAGTGAACACATACTCACAAAGACATTATGGCAGAGGTACGCCTTCGAGGGCCGATGAAGCTCTGGGGCAATCTGAAATATTTTTGGAGTTTCAGGAGCGCCTGTCACGGGTCGCACCCGTTAACCGCCCGACTCTTCTGCTGGGGGAACGCGGTTCGGGGAAAGAACTGGCGGCCAACCGCCTGCACTATCTCTCAAAAAGGTGGCAGGGACCTTTTCTGACCCTTAATTGCTCTGCGCTTTCGCCAGCGCTGATCGAATCGGAATTATTCGGTTATGAAAAAGGCGCATTTACCGGTGCGGCTCAAAGGCGAATCGGCCGGTTTGAAGCGGCGGACGGCGGCTCCCTTTTTCTGGATGAAATCGGCAACATTCCTTTGGAGGTACAGGAAAAGATTTTGCGGGTGGTGGAATACAGTACCTTTGAACGGGTGGGCAGCTCCGAGAGTATCGACGTGGATGTGCGAATTATAGCTGCCACAAATGCGGATGTGAAGGCCCTGGCTGCCAAAAAAATATTCAAACAGGATTTGTTGGACCGGCTTTCCTTTGAAGTTTTGACTGTGCCGCCGATGCGGGAGCGCAAAGAAGATATTCTGTTGCTGGTCAATCATTTTGCCGGGCGGATGGCTGTTGAGCTGGGCTGGACGGAAATTCCGCAATTCAGCCCCGAAGCCGCCAGAGCCCTTGAAGAACACCGCTGGCCCGGCAATGTGCGCGAGTTGAAAAACGTGGTGGAACGGGCAGTGTATCGATCCGATTCAATCCGGATCAGCGAAATTGTTTTTGATCCGTTTTTTTCGCCTTATGAAAAAAAGACGCTTGAAATGGAAACGGAGGGTTCAACTGCAGATGAGGCACCTTCGGACTTAAGTGATCTAATGGCCAGGCCCTTGAAGGAAGCGGTGTGGGGGTTAAAGGTTCGAATGCTTGACAATGCCCTCAAAAAAGCGAAATTCAATCAGAAAAAGGCAGCCCAACTGTTGGGCCTGACCTACCATCAATTCAGGGGTTTGTATCGCCAATATCAGGAGGAAGGACGAATGTCGAATGACGATTTGGAATGAAGAGTGGCGAATCGATTCGATATTTAATCTCTTTTGTATGCAAGGCAATGGTATTTAAATCAGTAAATGTACATCCATGTACTGTCCTATTTTTCCATATCGAAATCACAGAACCGACCGGACACATTTATATTCGGCCTCATTTACTGATGATGAAATTCTTAAATTCCGATTAGCGAATTGAGCTTATTTTATCGAAATAGGCCACCGAGAGGCAAATTAAGTGTGAAGGTACAAATGAGACACCGAAAAAAGCGACAGGCACTTATATAAAATAATCTAAGTGCCTGATATATTTGGTACGCCCGGCTGGGATCGAACCAGCGGCTTTCAGCTCCGGAGGCTGACGCTCTATCCACTGAGCTACGGGCGCGAATAATAACAGATGTCAGATTTCAGAGAACGGAATAAATGGCCGCAATCTGATCCAATTGCGAAAATCTAATCTAGAAGCTCCACCAAGTCAAGCTGAAAACAAAAATCAGCGACAACCAGCAGAGTGAGGCCCTGGACCTTGCCAGGAGTCTTCCGCATGCCCCCCTGCCGGTGGTCGCTGCCGGTTGAAAAATAAATATCGGCCTTGACGTCCCTGCTATGCCGCTTATTTGGATGGACCGCATCGACCGATGAGGCCTTTCTCGAAAGCCTCTTTTGCTTCCCCGACCACATATAAGGAACCGGCAATGCAGATTGCCCCATGGTGCGGGGTTGTTTCAACCGCTTTTTTAATCGCCTGTCCAACGTCCGGGATGATGGTGACGTCCGGGGTCAGACTTTTGGCCACTTCGTAAAGCTTTCCGGGTTCGAGGGCGCGGTCGGTTTTGGCCCGGGTTAAAATTACCCGGGTTGCCGGTGTCAGAAGACTTTTTAACATCCCTTTGTAGGGTTTGTCGTCCAATATGCCGATTACCAGTGTGATAGCCTTTCCGGCGAAATTGGTTGACAGAAATTTGGATAGATTACGGGCCGCCGCCAGGTTGTGGGCACCGTCTAAAATAACAAGAGGATTCTTGGCGATAATCTCAAGACGCCCCGGCCAGTGGTTTTTCGTCAGGCCTTCCCGGATATTATCCGGTGTGATTACGGTATTATTTTTGCCGATTAATTCGCAGGCAGCCAATACCAGGGCCGCATTGTCCACCTGATAGCTGCCCGGCAATGCGGTCTGCAGATTATGCCAGACATTTTCAATGCCAAAATAGGAAAAAATTTGTCCCTGACGACGCCGGACTTTGAAATCGGTGCCCAGGCGAAACAGGGGTGCTTTTTTCCCCGCGGCAATTCTCTTTATATCGGCGAAAGCTTTTTTTTGTCGAATACCGGTGACCAGGGGTGTGCGTTTTTTGATGATTCCTGCTTTTTCGACGGCAATTTGGGTCAAGGTATTACCCAGATACTCTCGATGCTCAAGGGATATGTTGGTAATGATGGAAAGGGCCGGATTTATAATGTTGGTTGCATCCAGGCGGCCGCCCATACCGGTTTCGATGACCGCCCAATCCACCTTTTGGGCGGCAAATTCAAAGAAGGCCATTGCGGTGGTAAATTCAAAAAAAGTCGGATCGCGCTCACCGGAATGGGCATTTTTGACGGCACTGTAGGATCCGACCACCTTCTCGTTTGTGATCGGCCGGTTGTTTACCTGAATTCTTTCGTTGAAACGGACAAGATGCGGTGATGTATAAAGCCCCGTTTTATATCCGCTGCGATGCAGGATTGAGGCCAGTGAAGAGGCCACCGATCCTTTCCCATTGGTTCCGGCCACATGGATGCAGGCGAAATTGTCCTGGGGGTCGCCCAGACCGGCCAGAATTTTTTTGATCGTGGACAGACCCAGCTTGATGCCGAATCTTCGAAAACCATACATGGTCTTCAAACAGTTTTCATAAGATTTTTTAGATACCATGATGGGCATTAAAAAAACCCGGTGAAAGTGAAACATCTACCGGGTTTTTTCCTTTAAAAAGATTTAAGCTTATCTTCGGTGCCTGGCTTTGGCCGCTGCTATCCTCTCTCTTCTCAAAGCTTCGCGCTGTTTGCGACGGCGAAATTCGCTCGGTTTTTCATAGCTCTTTTTCAATTTGAGCCGCTTAAAGAGCCCGTCGTTTTGAATCTTTTTTTTCAAAATGCGCATTGCTTTTTCAATGTCATTGTCAATGACCCTGACTTCAATATCCTTCAAATACCTCGCCCCCTTCTTTCCATCAGATAATATTGCAATGCCTGGTATTTCTGATGGTTATTAGATAATTCCTTAAAAGCTACATATAACCGAATAAGGC
>JBAVYC010001151.1:0-5892 GCA_049698595.1 Desulfobacterales bacterium
GCAATCATGTCGTTGACAAACAGCTTCGTGAAAAGAAAAGCGGACTGCCCGGTCAGAAACGACTCATGGCTGATACCATATTTTTCAAAACTTTCGGTGAGGCCGGGGGCGTTGATGTAATTGTCGAGGCAGACAGCTTTATCATCTTTAATTCCTTGTACCCGTATCAAGGTGGCGCCTTCTTCCAGGGCCATGCCTTCCGAAAGCGCCTCTTTAATGGTCTCGGTATTGGATGGGGCCGGTGGTGTTAGTTTGCAAACCAATTTCAGCGGAACAACGGATGAGCCATTCACCTGGACCGGTTCCTCGCTGAGCAATCCCATTCGATACAAGGATTCCGCCAGATCGCAGGCCGGTCCGCCATACTTGAAGGTCGCCGTTTGCAAGTCTTTGAAAAACAGGCCGAACGTCACCGGTTCTTCATGTTCGTGATCCACCATGCGTCTTGGTCCCAGGCCGCGGAATTCTATCATTTGAGGGTCGTTAAATGGCGGGACCAGTTTATATTCACCGTTTTTATAATTTACCGGCTGCGCCGCCATATCGCCGAAAGCGGTTTCGGGGGACCACCAGAAGGGAATGAACTTATTGGTCCAGATACCGTCATAGACATAAATATCGATATGGTCGCAGCGGTCCAGTTTGTCGGCCGAGTTACGGGCAATGACATTAACCAGTCCGGGTGCGGAACCGGTGTTGATCAAAGCACTCAGACCTGCGGATTTGAAATTTTCATCCAGGGCCAGCTGACGCTTGATGGCACTGACAAAGTCCGTATCTGCGACCGGGCCGGAGGCCATATCCTGGTAATTCATTTTTCCCTGGAGCGCAGCTTTCATGAGCGTCAAATTAAAGTCCGGCGGCAGGCCGTTTACCAGCAGGGCAGCACCCCGCGCAGCATCCAAAACATCGTTGGTATTGCTGCCGTCCACCTGTACCGCCCGGGCTTTGGTTAGTGTCTTTTCCAGCCTTGCGGCGGCGTCATAATTATAGTCCGCACATATAATTTCATCGACCTGCGGCTCCCGGTCCAGACGCATGGCAATGGTGCTGCCCTGGGCCCCGGTCCCGACAATGATTACTTTTTTGCCCATGTTAGCTCCTTTTTGGTTTAGCTGCTAGTTTACACCGAATTCGTTCTGTACCTCCGCCAGGGTTTCATCCAATTTGGCGAGTATGGTATCGATGGTATCATAGCCGATGATTCCCGGGGGCTCGATGCGGTTGACTTTCGCGTTATTCAGGGTTCCGCCGGTCATCACCCCCCGTTTAAAAAGACCCTTGGAAACGGCCCAGCCCATTTCCGGTGTCGGATACTCCAGGCCGATCAGGAATCCCTTGCCGCGTACGTCTACCAGGATGTTGTATTTCTTCTGCAATTCTACCAGTTTTTGCATAAAATACTCCCCCTTCTCTTTGATCTGGCCCGGGAGATCATTTTCGATCGAGAATTTAATCGCAGCGATAGCCGCTGAACAGGCCAATGGATTGCCGCCGAAGGTCGGCGAGCCAAGTATCCAGGGATTTTCCTGCAGCTCTTCAGTCCATAGATGCGGGCGGGCTATGATGCCGGTGATGGGCATGACACCGCCGCCGAAAGCTTTTCCGAATGTCAGGATGTCGGGAACCACATCATACGCTTCGCAGGCCCAGAGGGTCCCGGTGCGCCCCATGCCGGTTTGGATTTCGTCCAGGATCAGAAAGACGCCGTATATGTCGCAGATCTCACGCAGTTCTTTCAAATAAACCGCCGGCGGCAGGACAATCCCGGCCTCGCCCTGGATCGGCTCGACGATCATGGCCGCCACGGTTTCGCCTACGGCGATTAAATTTTTAATGGCGGCTTCGGCGGCAGCGGCATTGCCGAATTCGACATGCTGGACACCCTGGATGATGGGCAGATACGGTTTGCGGTAATCGCCTTTGCCGGTGACCGAGACGGCCCCCAAAGATTTGCCGTGAAATCCATTGACGGTCGAAATGAAATAGTGGTTACCGGAAGCCAGACGGGCCAGCTTGAGCGCCATTTCGTTGGCTTCGGCACCGCCGTTGCAGAAAAAGGCATACTTCAAATCCCCAGGGGTGCACATGGCCAGCAGTTTGGCCAGGTACCCGCGCAAGGGATCCACCAATTCCTGGCTGTGCAGGGCATAACGGTTGAGTTGGGCCTGAACCGCTTTAACGATTTCCGGATTACGATGCCCGGCCGTATATACCCCGAACCCGCCGAGGCAGTCGATAAATTCCTTACCGCGGGTATCTTTGAATGTTTCCTGGGAATCCTCCCATTCCACGAAGGTGGCATCGGTCGACACCGACTTGCGGTACTTTAACCAACCCGGGTTCACATGTTCGTTGAAATTGTCGATCGAGTCACTGATGATGCGCTCTTTTTCTGCTTCCTCCAATTCGTCCTTTAAAATATAACTGAGAATTCGGGATGCCTCCTGAAGTACATCTTGTTTGTAATCTTTCATTTTTAACTCCCCCATTGTTTCTTTAAATCTTACGGCAGAGTGCCGCTCTTATCTCTTATGAAACTACAGAGGAATGGATTCGATTTTATTTTCTTTTAAATAAAATGAGAATCCATTCCTATTTATATCGATTTATCCCGATAAATCGGTTTGCCTTCGAACAGGGTCAGCAGCACGTTTGTATCGGCAATTTCCGTTTCTGGAATATCGAACAGATTGCGGTCCAGCACAACCAGGTCGGCCTTTTTGCCGATTTCGATCGACCCGGTTTCATTTTCGACGAAGTTGGCATAGGCGCCGTTGATGGTATAACCGGCAATCATGTCCTCCAGTGACATACGCTCATTCGGTCCCAGGATTTCGTTGGGATCCGTTTCACCCGGGATACAGCGGGTGATCCCCAGCTGGATAGCCAGCAAAGGCGGACTGGGAACCTGAACCGGGTAGTCGCTGGCACAGGCCAGAGTCACGCCGGCATCCAGAAAACTTTTTAGCGGATATTCTTTTTCAGCGCGTTCGCGGCCCAGGTATACGGCTTCCAGACCCCAGAAGTATTCCCCTTTGACATGCCAGAACGGCTGGGGTACACCGACGATGTCCAGTTCGGCGAAGCGCGGAATGTCGGCATAATCCACCACCTGCAGATGGGTAATCAGATGACGCGAATCGCGGCGGCCGTTGTGATCTTTGGCAACCGCCAGAGCGTCCAATGACATGCGAATGGCCGCATCACCGATGGCATGGATATGTATCTGGCGTTTTTCCCGGTCTACCGCACTGCAAAGCGCGTTGAGGGATTCCTGTTCCCAGAGCGGTTCACCCCGGAAGTCCGGCTTGTGAGCGTAGGGCTCGAGAAGGTAAGCCGTTCCGCCTTCCACCACGCCGTCGACAAAAACCTTTGCTCCGGTAATTTGAAACAGCGGGTCTTGTTGATCGTTACAGGCGGCGACAATATCCGGCACCTGTGAGTCACCTTTCGTTGGATCGGTCAGAATCGTGCCGCGCACGCGAAGGGTCATTTCCTTGTTTTCAAGCAATTCCACATAGGCCCGGATACAGTTGCGTGCTGATCCGTAGCCGTTGAGCTGACCGTCGCAGTCCGGCAATAAAAGCATGGGGTCGTGTACGGTCGTGATGCCCACCCTGGCCGCCTCAAGCATGAACTCCCGAATACCGGTTTTCATCTGCTCGACGGTGTAGGGCGGTAATACATTCTGAATCAAATCCCGGGCGGTTTCTCGAATCGTGCCGCTGGGTTCACCGGTCGCAGAAGTCATTTCGATCATACCGCCATAGGGGCAGGGAGTATCTTTGGTGACAGCGGCCATTTCGAGAGCCCGGGTATTGACCCAGATTGAATGGCCGTCGTTTGACATTAACGATACCGGCCGGTCGGTCACTATCGTATCCAGGTCTTCCTTCAGGGGGCCTTGCGGCGGAAAGACTTCATTGTTCCAACCGTTGCCGTAGATGACTTCCCGTTCGGGATGTTTTTCAGCAAAAGTTTTTACCGCCGAAACATAGGCTTCCTTCGAATCCAGGTGATACAGCATGACGCTGTCGTCTTCATTTATAGTGGCCGAGGCATGCGCATGGCTGTCGATAAACCCCGGCAGCAGCATTTTACCGGCCAGGTCGATGACCTCGGTGTTTGGGCCAATAAATTCCTGAACGCCTTTAGTATCGCCGACATAGGCAATCTCTTTGTCTCTCACCGCGACGGCTTCGGCACGGTGACATTGTTTATCTACGGTATATACAAACCCGTTTTGCAGAACCAAATCCGCCTTGATGTCGTTGTTCATTGCTCTAATCCTCCTCTATAAGGGAATACTATTGAATGCGGGTATGTCTGGTGATCGTTTCTTTGAATTCAACCGGCAGGCCCATTCCCGCCATTTTTTTGAAAAATAGGGTCGGATCGAGACATTCGGATGACGTCACGCCGACATCGGCTTCACCGGCCATGCACATTTTAGCACCGATGACAGCCGGCAGGGCGACCCCGATATGGGATGTGCCGAATGTCCGGTACAAGTGCAACCTTGCCTGCCGGTCCAGTATGGTTGTTTCAGTAAGACAGTGAGAATACGATCGACCCTCTCTGGTGCCGTCAACCGAAATTTCCATTATCCAGCCAAAATCACCCGATTTTTCTATGGTTGCTTCGGTCTCATTTAAAAACTCGTTGGCAGGTCGCGCCACCAGTTGCATCAGGACATCTCGAGGGACAACCTTAACTCCTTTGACCTCGATTTCGCGATCGTCGGCAAACCCCATTTTAACGAAAGCTCCGGCCAGTAGATCGGCCGGATACTTGAAATCCACTTCTTTTATCCCTTTACCAATATAGTAGGGCAGCGTATAGGGTTCTTCATGGGAATGTGAGGCCAGCAACATGGTGCCGAAAGGCTCCGGGAACCGGTAGTTTTCATGCCTGCTGAAGATCGGCACCGCTTTGTAGCGCCCGTCTTCAAAAATCATCGGTTTCTCGGCAAAATCCAGCAGGGCAATTTCCGGTGACCAGCCCGGGTCCCAGGGGCCGACAATATCCTCAGGTTCATCAAATACGGCCGAGCCGAGCCGGAGATAAATTTTTTCGACTTCATCCATCTGATCACAGACATAACGGATCAGTACATTCGACATGCCGGGGGTCGCGCCACAACCCATCAAGGCTGTTTTCCCGATTTCATGGAACTCTGAATTAAACCTCAAAGGTGTGCCATCCACCATCTGTTTCAGATAGCTATAATCACAGGCGGTATCGACATAATGGGTATTGCTGGCCAGGGCTGCCGCGAGTATCGTATCGTTAAAATCGATCAGGGTTAAATTGATGATGGTATCCATGCCTTGCGACGCTTTAATGACTTCTTCCTTCGCGCCAGCATTCAGTTTCAGCGGCAACACTTTGGGATTGTTTATCTTGGCGGCGACGCTTTGGGCTAATTCGAAATTAATGTCACCTAAACGGATTTCCGAAATCTCTTCATCTCTAGCGAGGATAGAGGCACACGGCCCCCCCTGGCCTCCGGCGCCGACTACTAGTATTTTTTTCATCGTTCTCCCCTTTCAGCGGCATTGGGTCAGCTTAATTATAAATTGAATGCTCAATACCTTATCCTGTTAAATCTCAACCCTTTATACATGGAAATAGCTCAGCTCAAAAAAAATGTCAAGAAAATTATTGACAAATAAATCGAATAATGTAAATAAAATGCTAAAATATCTAGATTATAAGATATTTTTAAAAAAAATTACTCGAAATAAATGTAATATGGCTAATAATACTCGCAAAAAAAAGTTGGACAAACTGGATTGCCGACTGATCCGTCTGCTGCAAAAAGACGGCCGCATGTCGAATATCGCCATCGCCCAGGAATTGGAGGTATCCGAGTATACGGTTCGAAAC
>JBAVYC010001152.1:0-5086 GCA_049698595.1 Desulfobacterales bacterium
GTCTATAGCTATTTTTGCGATAAAAAAATTTCCCGCTCTTTATCAATCGTTGATGGTATTGAGGTTCTCAGATGCTCTTCAGGGCTGCGTGCAGCTCAATTCATAAGCCACTGGATTAACTATGCCGGTGAGAATTTAAAAGGTTCTACCGCTACCGCGAGGGCTTGCTTGATGGGTGCGTGTCTGATCGATGCCGGCGGCTTATGAATTGATATAAAAAGAATTTTTACATATTATTTTACAATCTGTTGGTATGCGCAGAAGAACAACCACCCTCAAACCTGGCAGAGGCAAACAAGATACTTGCAAATGACGAATCGGTCAAGTTATCATCAAAACCAACAGATCCGATAAAACAGAGATCAAAAAATTCTTTTTAAAAATCAGCGGCCCCCAGCAGAGGTGGCCCCGGCCCCTTTCAGGGGCCAACCTCATACCCCTAGCTCTGCTGGGGGTCGCTGATTTGCACACACTTGTATTCCTCTTATTATACGAGATCTACCCTTTTTTCCAGAGCCGTGGTTTAATAAATTTTGCTTAGAAATCAGAGCACAGAAATTAAAGCCAAATCACATTCAGGATCCGCTAAGTCGATACCGCCGGAAATCGGCATCAGCCCCAAAAGCCGAAATTATATCATTATTGCCTCATTATTGGCGCTTTTCCTCGGTGCTTTAGATGCACTGGTGATGAGCGCCGCCATGCCCACCATTGTTGCCGATCTGGGCGGCCTTCACCTATACAGCTGGGTGTATTCCGCCTACCTGCTGGCCCGTGCGGTCTCCCTGCCGCTGTTCGGCAAACTGGCTGATATTTTCAGTTCCCGCCGGCTTTACATTATTTCCATTTGCATTTTTGTACTGGGCTCGGTTTTCGCGGGACTGGCCCAGGATATGATGCAGCTGATTTTAGCGCGCGTGCTTCAGGGAATTGGCGCCGGCGGAAACTTTGCGCTGGTTTACATCGTATTGGCCGATGTGTCTTCACCTGAGAACCGCGGCAAAACGCTGTCCCTGGGCAGCTTTATCTGGGGGCTGGCCAGTGTTCTGGGCCCGACGTTTGGTGGATTTGTAGTGACATACTTCTCCTGGCGCTGGATATTTTTTGTCAATGTGCCCCTGGGAGCGTTTTCCCTGGTGGGTATCGCCCTTTATCTGGTCGAGGTCCGCGAAAAAAAGAAAGAAACCGCTATCGATTATTGGGGGGCGTTAACGCTGTCGACCACTATCCTGGGATTACTGACCATTTTTCTGATGGCCGGACGCTCCTATGATTGGATATCGCCTCAAATCATAGGTTTGTCAATGATTACCATTGCAGCCGGCATTGCCTTTTTTTATGCCGAGCAAAGCGCCCGGGAGCCGATTCTTTCCCTGGGATTTTTCAGGAGCCGAAGTTTTAGCATCGGCAATGGTTCGGCGTTTCTGGCGAGTTTTACAATTTTTTCCCTGTTTGCCTACAGTCCGCTTTTTATACAGGGTGCTTTGGGCAAAACGCCGTTGCAGATGAGTGTCGCGATGCTGTCTTTGAGCCTGGGATGGTCGGTCGGCGCCCTGGCATGCGGACAGATTATCAACCGATTCGGGCAGAAGCCATCGACCGTCTTCGGCTCCCTGTGTCTGGCCGTTGGCGGTGGAATTATGATCACGTTTTCAACCGGCACGTCCTTATCGACCTGTTCTATCGTTTTGGGATTTGTTGGCGTGGGTATGGGATTTGTTTCGATGGCAACCCTGCTTGTGGTGCAGGACAGTCTCGACCCATCGGATCTGGGGGTTGCGACGGCCTCCCATCAATTTGCCAGAACCCTGGGAGGGACCATCGGCGTCGGCATATCCGGAAGTTTCGTAACCATGACGCTTTCAAATGTTATGGAATCTCTTTTGAGTAACGGGTTGGAAAATTTGCCGCCGTCCTTGAATGTCCAGATAACGCAAAGCATTGAAAACATATTCCGGCCGGAAGTACAGGCCCTGTTGGCGCCGGATATTCAAAAAACGATGCAGGAGGCGGTCGCCCGGGGCGTTTCGATGGTGTTCTGGATAACGTTTTTTGCCTCCCTGTTGTGTCTGATCCTAAGCCTCCTTATCCCGGTGAGAACCGTAGCACGGCCAAAAGAGAGCGGCTGACCGGGCGTTGACAATCAGGTAAAACGTATCATTTTAATTGATATTCATCATTAAAAGCGAAAACAAAAAGGAGTAAAATTATGATCGTTGCCAATGAAAAAGATGTCCACGCGATAGTAATGGAGAGCCCGGAAGTTAAAAATGCCGCCATGAAAGCATTGATTTCACCGCAGGAGGGCTGGGACGGATATGTCATGCGGGTGGTCGAATTAGCGGAAGGCGGGTACAGCCCCCGGCATGCCCATGAGTGGCCGCACATCAATTATGTACTCGAAGGCCATGGCAGCCTGCATGTCGATGGCAAGGACACCCCTGTGGAAACCGGCTCTTATGCCTATGTTCCGGCCGGCACCCGGCACCAATACAAAAATGAGGGCAATGGAACGTTCAGATTTATTTGTATCGTGCCTCAAGAGGGGCATATAGCATAGATAGTGATTAACCCGGTTGAGTACTGGAGGGGAGCCGGTGACGACAGGATTTTATTTTGGATAGCGGGTGAATTTTACGGACATACATTTCAGGCTATGAACGATAAGAATAGCAGATCAGACCGTCAGGTGCTGCTGACCTCGACAGCGGGTAATCAGGTTATCGGCATGGTCGGATTTTTTTTGCATTCTTCAGCCGTTCCCAGGCCATTTTACTGGACGCATTGTTTAAGCGGACATACCATTCTGAACGGTTCCCTTTAGGGTAACACGATATTTCTGCAGGAATTCCACCGGATGGTAAGACAGCTTGGCCTTGCGAAGACCGGGATCGTCTAAATCCTGTTCCCGGTTGACCAACGCAAAACGTCCGGCCGAATGGGCGATGAACATCTGATTGATAGCCTGGTAGACCCCTTTGTACTGGGTGTCGCCTTTTTCAAAATGGATGACGACGGTACCGTTGGTCAACCCCTCGGCCACCGTGTAAGCCACCATGGCGCCGTTTACAAGGATGGCACCGCCCAAGGTGCCGCTCAATTGGTCCCAGCTCTTAAATATTCTGGAAATCGATTGGTTTTCTGCAAAAAGGATATCAGACGACTCGCAGTCCCGCCAGGTGCACCAATCCTCCTGCATGGCCATGGCTTGCTCGATCAACTCAGCTTCAAACGGCACATAGGTATAGTCGTATTTTTTAAGAAACTGGTTGAGCAGGTTCTTTTTTTTGTGGTAGCGGTTGCCCTTTAGCGCGGCAAGATCGCTTGCGGCATAAAGGTAATCCCAATGCCCTCTTTCTTCTTCAATGATTGCCATGTCCCCGAAAGATGCGCCCCAGGATTCGGCAAGTTGTTGCGGGACTCGTATAAAGTTGGTTTGGCGGTTCCGATTTTTTATAAATCGTGTCCGCCAGTCGATCCGGTCCCAAGGCCCGACAGGGGCCCATAATAATTCCTGAGGCCTGGTTTGCCGGATCCAAACAAGATTATCTTCCCAGGCCCAGCGAAGTCCATATTCATCCGCCCAGGCCCAAAGGTTTAAAAAACTGTAGTCTGAAGCCACTTGAGGGCAGCCGTTCAATAGTTCAAGATAGTCTTTTTGCCGGTCCAGGCCGATGGGTTCAAAAACCAAATTTATGGTTCCTTCCATGCTAATTAATCAAATCTTTATTCAGCGTCTCGACATATTCCCTGCCCGCCTCGTAAGCTTCATCCAGGTATTCGGGAAATTTCAGCACATCGCCTTCAAAATCCAGTCCGCGATATAGCAGCGCTTTCCAGAGTTTCATATCGATTGTATCAAAAAAATACCGCATGCTGA
Organism: Desulfobacterales bacterium; assembly: GCA_049698595.1. GTDB lineage: Bacteria > Desulfobacterota > Desulfobacteria > Desulfobacterales > JAFDCJ01 > JAFDCJ01. Next base: position 3,881 of record JBAVYC010001152.1, read on the forward strand.
GAAGGATACCATCGAACAGCTTTTTGCCCTTGGTGGCACCCACTGAAATAAAAAGCCCTTTGCGCGTTACTTTCTGACTATTCAGGGGTGTCTTGTCGATCCAGTACTTTTTAACCCAAAGGGATTGAAACCGATCCATCAGGATTTTGGTATGTGCACTTACCGTATAAAAAAAGACCGGAGAGGCGAGAATTAAACCATGAGATGCCATAATTTTGTCCCGAGCTTTCTGAAAATCATCCTTAAGCCGGCATTCTCCGGATTTGGTGCAGCCAAAGATCTCGAGACAAGGAGACATTTTCAAATCTCGTAGAACAATTTCCTCCACCTGAGCTCCGGAATCTCTTGCGCCTGCGACAGCTTTTTTCAGTAAGGTTGCCGTATTGCCTTTGCGGCGGGGACTTCCGTAGATGGCTACTATTTTTATTTTCTCCACTCTTATACCCTGAATAAATTTTGCCTAAACTAATCTATTCTATGTTTAGGGTTCTGTTGGAAGTTATTTGTTACTGGTTAATGGTTAATAGTTTCAGAGGAAAAAAATTCATTATTAGATTTCATCTAAAATAAAATTATGAATTGGAGAGATCATCCTCCAATAACAAATAACCAATAACACATATTTGATCTATTTTTACTAATTTAGGGTATTCGTCAATAAATGAAACAGAATTATAACTGAATGAAGACGCGATCCCACGACATGAGCTGTATGCGCTTTTTCAACCCAGAACGTTGAACCTTGAACCTTCGAACCTATAACTATATCTCGATATTCAGTCCGATCGGGCAATGATCCGACCCGTAAATGCTGTTTTCAATAAAAGCCTCCTTAATCCAGCCTTTTTCGATAATGTCTTTGGTAACAAAAAAATAATCGATGCGCCACCCCACGTTGCGGTCTCTTGCTTTGAAGCGGTACGTCCACCAGGAGTATTTTACGGTGTCAGGGTTAAAATATCGAAAAGTGTCCATGTATCCGTTTTCAGTGATGCGATCGAGCCAGTCACGCTCTATGCGCAGGAATCCGGATGTATTTTCGTTCGGTTTCGGGTTCTTCAGGTCGATTTCATTGTGCGCCGTGTTGTAATCGCCGGTAATGATCAGGCTTCTGCCCTGTTTCTTGTATTCATCGGTATAGTTAAAAAATTTTTCATAAAATTCCAATTTATACTGCAGCCGTTCTGCGCTCATCTGTCCATTGGG
>JBAVYC010001153.1:0-5283 GCA_049698595.1 Desulfobacterales bacterium
ACCCTGAACCTATGAACCTTGAACCTTTGAACTCTGAACCCTGAACCCTGAACCTGTGAACGCTTACAAAAAGTGAGCTAAAGTTATGGAAAAACTTTCATCCATCGGCCAGCTCGAGTGGCTCCGCAACAAAATTTTATCCCGCAAAGAAGAGGGCATTACCCAAGTCCATGTGTGCATGACCGGCTGCCGCGCCTATGGTGCCGCCGGTGTCCTGGAAGCCTTGAACGAGGAAACCAGGAACCAGGGCCTTTCTAAACAGGTGGAAATCCGGGCCACCGGCTGCCACGGCTTCTGCGCCAAGGCACCGGTGGTGGCCATCGAGCCCATGGGCGTCCAGTATCAGGAAGTGGAGCCGACCGACGCCGCCGAAATCGTTGCCCTGACCTTGAAGCGCAAGCAGTTGATCGATCGGCTGGCCTATCGTGCGCCCAAAACCTTGCAACCGATTTTTTACCGCGACCAGATCCCCTTTTATGCCAAGCAGGAGCGCCGGGTCCTGGCCAATTGCGGTCGGATCGACCCCACCAATATCGAGCACTACATTGCCGCCGGAGGGTATCAGGCGTTGGTCAAGGCCCTGTCTAAATTGGCGCCCGATCAGGTCATCGCTGAGGTTCAGTCAGCCAAGCTCAGGGGCCGCGGCGGCGCCGGCTTTCCCACCGGCCTCAAGTGGAAATTTGCCCGCCAGGCCGAGGGCCGGCCCAAATATGTGGTCTGCAATGCCGACGAGGGGGATCCCGGTGCATTCATGGACCGTGCTATTTTAGAGGGCGATCCCCACGCAGTGGTGGAAGGTATGCTGCTCGGCGCCTACGCCATGGGCAGTGAATATGGTTTCATTTATGTGCGCGAAGAATACCCGATTGCCATCGACCACCTGACCATCGCCATCGAACAGGCCAAAGAACTGGGGCTGCTGGGAGAAAACATCCTGGGCACCGGCACCCACTTCGATCTTTCCCTGAGACTGGGTGCCGGGGCCTTCGTCTGCGGCGAGGAAACCGCCCTGATGGCCTCCATTGAAGGCCAGCGCGGCATGCCCCGGGCCAGACCGCCGTTTCCGGCCCAAGCCGGTATCGACGGCAAGCCCACCAATATCAACAACGTCGAAACCTGGGCCAATGTGCCCTTGATCGTCAAAAACGGGGCCGACTGGTACGGCGAGGTGGGCACCGCAGACAGCAAGGGCACCAAGATCTTTTCCCTGGCCGGCAAAGTAATCAACACCGGCCTGGTGGAAGTACCCATCGGATCCACCGTTAAGGAAGTGATTTTTGACATCGGCGGCGGCATACCGAAAGGCAGGGCCTTTAAAGCGGTTCAGATGGGCGGGCCCGCCGGCGGTTGTGTGCCCCCCCAGTTTTTGAACCTGACCATAGACTACGATACGATTCAACGCATTGGTGCCATCATGGGTTCAGGCGGCATGGTGGTCATGGATGAAAACAACTGCATGGTGGAAATCGCCCGCTTCTTTTTGAGTTTTACCCAATCGGAATCCTGCGGTAAATGCGCTCCCTGCCGTCTGGGCACCACCCAGCTGTTGGAAATCCTCACCCGCATCACCCGCGGCGAGGGCCGCCTGAAAGACATCGACACCATCCGCGAGCTGGGCGAAACCATGAGCGCGGCCTCCCTGTGCGGCCTCGGACAGGCCAGCCCCAAACCGGCCCTCTCCACCCTGAAGTACTTTCTCAAGGAATTCGAAGACCACATCCAGGAGCATCGCTGTGCCGGCGCCGTGTGTGATTCCATGGTCATATCGGCCTGCCAGCATGCCTGCCCGGCCGGCATCGATGTCCCCAATTATGTGGCTGCCATTGCCGAGGGGGATTACGCAAAGTCTGTTGAAATCACGCGTGAAAGAAACCCGTTTCCAGCCGTTTGCGGCCGGATCTGCATCCATCCCTGCGAGTATAAGTGCCGGCGCGGCGAGCTCGATCAGCCGGTGGCGATTCGGGCCCTCAAACGCCTGGCATCCGACTGGTATTTTAAAAACATCGGCCCCCAAAGAGATCCGTTTGCGGTGACCCGCAAGGAAAAAGTGGCCATCGTCGGCGCCGGTCCGGCCGGTTTAACCTGCGCCTACTTTCTGGCTAAAATGGGATATCAGACTACAGTGTTCGAGGCCGGACCCGTGGCCGGCGGCATGCTCGGTATTGCCGTCCCCGAGTTCCGGCTGCCGCGCCAGGTGATCGAGGAGGAAATTCAGTACATTGAAAATTGCGGTGTCGAAATCCGTTACAACTCACCGATTGATGCCAAACACACGTTTAACGATCTGCTTAGTGAAGGCTACAGTGCCGTATTTATCGCCGCCGGCGCCCAGGCCAGCAAACGCATCGGCATCCCCGGTGAAGATGAGGGTCTTGAAGGTCTCTACTACGGCCTGGAGTTTTTGAGTGAGGTTCGCGGCGGCAAAGAGGTGCCCCTCAGCGGTAAGACGGTGATCATCGGCGGTGGCAATGTCGCCGTGGATGTGGCCCGCACGGCCCTCAGATCCGGCGCCCGCGACGCCCATATATTTTGTCTGGAACCCAGAGATGAAATGCCGGCCTGGGAACAGGATGTCGAAGAAGCCTTAGACGAAGGTATCGTCATCAATACAGAAGCCTCACCGAGCAAGATCACCCAAAAAAACGGGCGTGTCACCGGCATAGAATTCACCCACTGCGTGTGTGTGTTTGATGACGAGGGCTGCTTCAATCCCACCTGCGATCTCGACGACACCCGCTTTGTGGATGCCGACAACGTGATTATTTCCATCGGCCAGGCCGCCGACATGTCCTTTCTGGACGCCGACAGCCAGCTGGAGCGTGAACTCTGGGGAACCCTGGTGGTAGACACCAACACCCTGGCCACCAATGTGCCGGGCGTGTTTGCCGGCGGCGACTTCACCACCGGCCCCACATTTGTGATCCGCGCGATTGCATCCGGCCGACGCGCCGCTATCGCCATTAACAAGTTCCTGACCGGAGACGACAGCCCGGTGTACATCCCGGATGAAAAGTCCACCCACCACACGGCCACCGGGCTGGCGCTTGAAGAAGAAAGTACGGAAGACAAACCGCGGATCGCGGTTGCGTTCGAAGATGCCGGTCAACGCATAAAAGATTTTCGGGAAGTTGAAAAAGGATTCACCGCGGAGGAAGGCCGCCGCGAAGCGCTGCGCTGCCTCCGCTGTGATCTGGAAAAAGAGGAGAATGCAGTATGATCCGATCCATCACCCAAAAAAAGTCGGAAACAGAGATTGAGCGACTTCTGAAAGGCTTAAACCGGATATTCATCATCGGCTGCGGGACCTGCGTCACCATGACACGCACCGGCGGTGAACCCGAAGTCCGCGCCATGCAGGCTGAGCTGACCGAAAAAGGCAAGCTGGTCACCGGGCAGACGGTGGTGCCGGTGGCCTGCGACAACCTGACCCGGGAATTTCTCAGTGACTTCGGTGCAAATATTGACCAGGCCGACGCCCTGCTGATCATGACCTGTGCCTTCGGCGTTCAGACCATTGCCCGGCAGTTAAAAAAGATGGTGGTCCCGGCGCTGGATACGCTGTTTATCGGCAAAGAAACCGCCTTTGGCACATTCGATGAAATCTGCACCCAGTGCGGTACCTGCATCATTGGTGAGACCGGCGGCATCTGCCCGGTGACCAACTGTCACAAAGGGCTGGTCAACGGACCCTGCGGCGGTACCAATCACGGCAAATGCGAAATCGATGTCGACAAGGATTGTGTCTGGACCCTGATATACAACCGGCTCACGGAACTGGGCCGGCTGGATTGCATGCGAAAATATCAAAAACCCCGCAATCACCTGGGAGAGCCCAAGCCGGGAAAATTGAAGTTGGAGGCAAAATAAAAACAGAATTTATTCACCACGGAGACACAGAGCACACAGAGATTAAATTATCTGGTCTGATTTGTTGGAAAAAAAACCGGATCTAACCATTCAACGAAGCCTACAAACAAGAGGATTTGCGTTTTTAATTGTCGCCGTCTGCCGACAAATAAAAAAATAAACACCTCTGTGATCTCTGTGTCTCGAGCGAAGCGGGTGGTGAAACTATTAAGAAAGGGTTTCAAACATGCCGACGCCATTCAAAGAAACTTTAGCATCCGGTAAATTTGTCGTTACCAGTGAAGTCGCCCCGCCCAAGGGAACCAACCTCGAAAAATTCAAGCATCACATCGAACTTTTGAAAGACAAGGTGGATGCCATGAATGTGACCGATCACCAGAGTTCGGTCATGCGCTATCCTTCCCTGGGCGGCTGCCTGATGGTCAAAGAATCGGGCGGCGAAGTCATTTTACAGATGACCTGCCGGGACCGCAACCGCCTGGCCCTGCAGGGGGATCTCCTCTTTGCCTCATCCCGAGGGATACAAAACGTCCTGTGCCTGACCGGTGATTCGATCCTTTTAGGCGATCACAAGCAAGCCAAAAGCGTCTTTGACCTGGATTCCAGTCAATTGTTGGCCAGCATCCGGATCATGGAAAAGGGCAAAGATCTTGGCGGCAACGAACTGGAGGGCGGCGTTTCGTTTTGCGCCGGTGCCATTGTCACACCCGAGGCCGATCCACTCGAACCGCAATTAATCAAGTTTGAGAAAAAGATCGAAGCCGGCGCAGAGTTTATTCAGACCCAGGCCGTCTATGACCTTGAGAAATTCAAAGAATTTATGGACTATGCCCGCCAATTTGATGTTAAAATTCTGGCCGGTATTATTCTGCTGACCTCCGCCCCCATGGCCCGCTTTATGAACAAAAATATCGCCGGTGTGTTTGTGCCCCCGGACCTGATCGATGAAATGGCCGCGGCCCCCAAGGGCCAGGCCCTGGCCAAGGGCATTGATATTGCCGGCCGCATGATCCGGCAAATTCATGCAGAGCAAATGTGTGACGGCGTGCACATCATGGCCATCGGCAAAGAGGAGAAGGTTCCCGATATTATGGCTGCGGCGGGGTTGATTTGATCACGTTACAGGTTTGGAGATAAAATCGCTGCCGATTAGCTTCCAATTGAGGGATTGAGAAATTTAGGAATTGAGGAATTAATCTGGTGATCTACAAAGACCAGGTCGGATTACAGATTCTGGATACCCGCCTTGGCGGGTAAGACAAAGTGTCGTGTCCCTGCCGTCATCCCCTGCGAAAACGGGAATCCAGTGCTCTAACTATTTCCACCACACTTGGGCTATCCGGTTAACCGGACAAATTAATTTCAATAGATAATTTTTTTTAACCCCTAAATTCCTCAATCCCCCAATCCCTAATT
>JBAVYC010001154.1:0-3190 GCA_049698595.1 Desulfobacterales bacterium
ATATGGGATAAATCCATATTTATAACCACTTAACCAATCAACCAATCAACGATATCTGAATTACCTAAACAACGCCCCTTTGGATAAATAGTCGGTCAATAGATCCTCAAACGGAATACGCGTGTCACATATGTAGTAATTTATGCCATAGTGGCCGCAATAGTTTTGGATGCCGTTAATAAATCCCTTGATTTTTTCCCGGTAAAGTCCCAATAAATTCTTATCTACGAAGGTCACCTTTTTCTCTTCGGTTTCACATTCGTTAAGCAGAAGATGGCCGGTCTTTGACCAGTAGAGTTCCTCATGATCCAGCACCTGAATTAAATTGATATCGAAATCTCGATACGCCAATGCCTTCAGTCCGTCTTCATAGCCCTGGGGATCGAAAAAATCGCTGATAATAATGGCAATTCCGGGATTTTTGCAGATAGCGGCATACGCCTTCAGGCTACCGTTAATATTGGTTTGGCCAGAGGGTTTGAGAGACTGAAAGAACTTAAGGACCTCAAGGTATTGTTTTTTCCCCCGTGCCGGTGGTTTGGTTTTGACAATCTTATTATTGAACGCTATCAGGCCGGTTTTATCCAGATTGGATAAACAGATGTAACTTAGAGCGGCAGCAATCTTTTTGGCCGTGATATCTTTGGAGGGACTGCCGCTGTCCATCGACCGGCTCATATCCAGCAGGATGTGGGCGGTCTGTCCCTTTTCAGCATGAAACAGCTTGATAAACAGCTTATCCAGGCGCCCAAAGACACTCCAATCCACATAGCGCAGATCATCTCCAGGATGGTATTTGCGATAATCCAGAAACTCGAATCCCTCGCCGCTTTGCCAGGAGCGATATTCACCCCGGCGCGGATTCCGTGTGCTTTTGCGGGATACGACCTTGAGTTTTTCCAGCTGTTTTAAAAACTCATCGTCAATGAAGGCGTCAAGATGGTCAGACATTGGGGTGCTCCGGGTGTTTAAGGTCTCAAGTGCCAGAAGGCTGATGTCAGAAGTCAGAGGGCAGAGGACAGAGATAAAAGACAGAAGCTTGGAAGCCAGGAGGCGTGAAAGCTAAAACTCGGAATCTTGTCAATCCTCTTTATCCCTGTGCCTTCCGCCTTTATCCTTTCGCCTTTAACCTTTCACCTTTGCCCCTTTACCTTAAACTTCTGCCTTCCAGCTTTCAAGCCTCCAGGCTTTCTGGCCTTCCATTCATTCGACATTAAACCTTCAACATTCACAATTCATCATTGGCTGTTCAATATTTCATCCACCAGTTCATCCACATCCACGCCTTCGGTTTCACCTCTGATGTTAAGCACCATGCGGTGCCGTAAAGCGGGTTTGGCGACATCTTGGATGTCTTCCAGTGAGACATTATAACGTCCATCTAACAAAGCGGATACTTTGCCGGCCAGAATCAAACTTTGCACGCCTCTGGGGCTTGCGCCAAAGAGGACGTATTCCTTAATTCGGTCGGTGGCATGTTCATTGGCGGGATGGCTGACCAATACCAACCGGGTGGCAAACGCCTTTATGTGGGAAGCAACAGGCACCTTTTTGATAAGGGATTTCATCTTAAGAATTGATTCTGCCCCGATAACCCGATTTAATTCATAGTGATAATCTTCGGTGGTTTTCTCTAAAATTTCCTGGAGTTCTTCCTGGTTGGGATAATCGATCTTGAGTTTGAAAAAAAATCTATCGATCTGGGCTTCAGGCAGCGGATAGGTGCCTTCCATTTCGATCGGGTTCTGGGTGGCAAGCACCATGAATGGCGGCGCTAACGTATATTGTGCGCCGAATACCGTAATCTTTCCTTCCTGCATGGCCTCCAGGAGGGCCGATTGAGTTTTAGGACTGGCCCGATTAATTTCATCGGCCAAGATGAGTTGGCCGAATATCGGCCCCTTGTAAAACTCAAAAGAGCGATTTCCACGGCCATCCTCCTTCACGATGTTTGTACCGAGAATATCGGCCGGCATCAGATCCGGGGTAAATTGGATGCGGGAATACTTGAGATCCAAAATTTTACTCAACGATCGGACGAGCAATGTTTTGCCAAGTCCCGGTACCCCTTCGATTAAGGCATGGCCGCCGCAAAGCAGACAAATGAAAAGATGTTTGATCAATAATTCCTGACCCACAATGATTTTTGCCAGCTCATTGGTAATCAAGCTGAAATTTTTCCTGATGGATTCGACTTCTGCATCAAAATTCATGGCTATTTTCTTCTGTATTTATTCCGATCGAAAAAAAGTAATTTTTTATGTACGCGCGGTAATTCATGGGAATATCTTCTTTTTGAAGAATGCTTTCAACCTCTTTTTGATAGGTTTTAAAAATTTCTTCTTCTTTCAAACGGGCTTCACCGATGTCTGTCAAGGCGCGGATATGAATGAGATAGCTTTTGGCCTGGGAGGATAGCATTTTATCCGGTAACGCGGAACCGGGCGTCTTTTCGAGTTCAGTGCTCGATCCGCTTTTTCCTTCTGATTTGGCCCTGCCGGCCGACGCTGAAGATCCTTCAGGCTGACCGATGCCATCCTGTAGTTCATCACCATGTTCCTGCAATTTTCCGGAACCCGGGTGATCGGTTCGACCCGCTGCGCTGCGGCTGTGGTCCGATAAGTGCCCGTTCGGATTTGAGCTCATGTGACCATCAGGTGAATTTTCAAGCGTCGCGGTTGATTGCGCCGTTCGCTTTTCATTACCGGCGGCCTCAGCGGAATCATCGCTCATAGATCTACCCTCTTTAAGATCACCCATAATTCGGCCAAGAAGCTTCTCGATGCTGTCAAGCTCCTGCAGGGATTCAATATTTTGGTTGATGGAATCGGGCATCCGGTTGTCCAGCGCTCGGTTAAGAATCCCTTTGAGTTTTTCTATTTGATTTGACGATAAATTTGCCGGGTCAGGGATTTTTGGAATGGGTAATTCTTTAATAGCGGCAGAATCCAATCTGGCAGCAAGCTCATTTGCCAGGCGGGTCTGCTCGCCCTGAACTTCTTGTAAGAAACTGTCCAGCGCTGCAAAGCGCTGTTCAAAGGGTATTGAACTGTCATTGAGCTTATTGCTGAATTGTTCTAATTTTTTGGCGTAGCCAGATGGAGATCTTAATTTCTGAGCGGCCTTGCGATCAATTCGGCTGATCGTGTAATTTTTCACCAATTTGCGGGCATTTTCGACTATTTGTAAT
>JBAVYC010001155.1:0-6922 GCA_049698595.1 Desulfobacterales bacterium
TGTCATCGCAATCAACCCCTGGGTGAGACCCACACTGGAAGGGAAGCTGTTCCAATGGCAGCTCGAGGGGGATACCTATCGCGAATATCCCGATTACATGCTGGACGGCTGGCGCGGCGGGGTTGAAGGTCGTTACAGTCGGCATCGCATCAGGTTGTTCGACCGCTGGTACGACGGATATGCCGTCGATCACCACCTGGCGCATGTTGCCGGTGCACTGTTTGCATCCGGCTTCGAGGAGGCCGGAGTATTGACGGCGGATGGCGGGGGTGACTACCGGATGTGTGCCCTGGCTTATGGCAGCGGCGGTAAAATTCATGAGATCGAATACGGCTGGGGGCATGAACACAAAAAATTACAGTTAAACATCGGATCGGTGTGGGCCTCCATCGGTGAATACAATTTTGGTATGAATCGCCTGGAAGGCGCCGGCAAGCTCATGGGACTAGCCAGTTACGGTTCTGTGAGGGAAGAAATCGTTAATACCCTCAAACAGCAGATGCTTTACCACCCGTTTGCCGCATTTCCGACTCACAAATTCGGCCGCCAAAATGACTTCATGCTAGATCCGACCGATGCGTTCGCCCAGGATGTCTGCGCTTCCCTGCAGAAACTGACGACGGATTTCTACCTTGAAGCCGCAGCCCGGGTGAAAGCATGGAAACCGACCCGTCGCCTGATCATGACGGGCGGCTGCTCGATGAACTGCATTGCCAACACCGCCATTCACCAAAGCGGATTGTTCGAAGACACCTGGGTTGCCGCCCAGCCCCATGACGGCGGCTTAAGCCTGGGACAGGCGCTGTTCGTCTGGCACCACATTCTTGATAATCCCCGCACTCCAGCGGCTTTAAGCCCGTATCTGGGAACGGACGCCGGTGAGATCAATGAGGATTTTATTCCTGATATTATTGAGTTTCTCGAGCAAGGCCAAAGCGTCGGGCTATGCTACGGGCGCGCCGAATCCGGGCCGCGAGCGCTGGGTCATCGCAGCATTTTGCTGGATCCGCGAATTGCAGACGGCAAAGATCGTCTGAATGAACACGTCAAACACCGCGAATGGTACCGCCCCTTCGCACCCATGGTCCTTGGAGACTGGGGGGTGCCCAGCAAGTATATGTCCTACATCGTTCCGACAAATGTACAAGAAGTACCGGGCGTAACCCATGTGGACGGGACCAGTCGGCCCCAAATTGTCGGCCCTGGAGACGATCCTTTCGTATTGAAGCTTCTGACTGCCTGGCATGACCGGACAGGCTGTAATTTGCTGCTCAACACCTCTTTCAATTGTCGTGAACCCCTGGTCGATACGATCGATCAGGCCCGTGCAACCTGGCAGAGGACCGGCCTGGATGTATTTGTTTCTCCCGAAGGATTAGAGGTTAAGGCCTAATTAAGTTTTGAAGAGCTTAAGTCAGCGGTCAGGCTTTGAGCCGGACAACTGCAAACTATTTATGATGGGGAGGGTTGAATTGTGAACGACCGCGAAGACAGAATGAAGATAATTATTTTTACCGCGAATTACCGGATTACCGGTGTAATCGAGCTTTTTCAGGGAGCCCGTTTAACGGATTACCTTACCGAAGCCGGTTCATTTATAGCCGTTACGGACGCCGCTGTATCAGACAGAGGCAACCAAAAAATTTTTACGACCCCCTTCCTGAACGTACATCGGGATAATATCGAACTCATTTTGCCGGCCGAGCTTGCCAGCACGGTCTGAACAGCACTTAGAGGCAGATTGTTATAACCAACGCTAGGTCCAACGTTTCGTAAATGCAATGACGTATTTCCTCACTCAGGACTAAGGAAATCTTATGGCCCATTTAGACAAAATCTTCAAAGCTGCAATAAGTTTAAATGCTTCCGATGTTCATGTCGTTCCCGGTGAACCCATTGTGATCAGGCGACTGGCAAGAATGATAAAATCGAAAACCGAGAAGCTATCCCCGGACAACGCCCGCCGGATTATATTGGAAATACTTACCGAGACGCAGAAAAAAAAGCTCATGCATGACAAACAGCTCGATTTCGCTTATGAAATAGCGGGCCTTGGCCGATTTCGCGGCAGCGCAATGATGCACAACACCGGCATGAGCGCTATTTTCAGGGTGATTCCACCGGAAATTAAAACACTGGAAGAACTTGGCCTGCCCGATGTCGTCACCAAGGTCCTCGACAACCACCAGGGGCTTATCCTGGTAACCGGTGCAACCGGACAAGGAAAATCAACGACCCTGGCAGGCATGGTGGACTATATCAATACCAATAGGGCCCACCATATCCTGACGATTGAAGACCCGATCGAATTTATTTATCCAAAAAAGCGTGGCGTAGTGAATCAACGGCAATTGGCCAGAGATACCTTGTTTTACGAAAATGCGCTGCGGGCTGCGCTGCGGGAAGACCCGGATGTTATCGTTATCGGAGAGTTAAGAAGTCTTGATACGATATCCATGGCGATTTCAGCAGCCGAAACCGGCCATCTTGTCATTGGAACCATGGCGACGTTCAGCGCACCCAAAACGATTGACCGTATTATCGATGCGTATCCCCCAAATGAACAGAATCAGATTCGAGCTATGCTTGGAGAAGCTTTTCGGGCCGTCATTACCCAGCGTCTCATTCCCGGTGCGGACGAAAAAAATATGGCCCTGGCAACGGAGATACTCATCGGAACAGTTCCGATGTCAAAATTAATCCGGGACGGAAAGACATTTCAGATTCCGTCTATGATGCAAACCGGAAAAAGCGCCGGTATGCAGATTATGGACGAAAGCATCCTTGCTTTGCTCCAGGAAGGAAAAATCACCGCTGAATCGGCCCAGAAATATGCGAACGACCCGAAACTTTTTGAAAAATTTGTAAAAGACTAAGGCAGCAAAAGAAACCCAGGGATTTCGGCTCAATGGGACCGTTGAAAATCTTCTGATGCCATCAGACATCCAATCCATAAGGAAATTAGCAATATGGCTATCATCGATACCTATTTCAAAGAGATGAAGGCGAATGGGGCCAGTGATTTACACATGGTCGTCGGTTTTCCGCCCTTAATTCGCCAGCGCGGGGTTCTGGTTCCGCTGGAACACCCGGTTCTAACTGCGGAATCAAATCTAAAAATTCTATTTGAAATACTTTCTCCCGAACAACAGGCCTATCTGGAAAAGAATCGAGATTTTGATATGGCCTATGAGTTAAGTGATGTCGGCCGCTTCCGTTGTAACTTTTTGTACCAGCATCACGGTATTGGAGCGGTATTTCGTATTATCCCCACCAAGATTTTAACGCTCGAAGATTTAAAACTGCCGCCAGCCGTCAAAACCATTGCTGAATTCACTAAGGGCCTGGTTCTGGTGACCGGCCCGACGGGAAGCGGTAAATCAACAACCCTTGCTGCAATTATCGATTATATCAATGAAAGCCGCGACGGCCACATCATTACCATCGAAGATCCGCTTGAATTTGTGCATCTCAACAAAAAATGCATTTTTACCCAGCGGGAAATCGGCAGCCACGCAAATAGCTTTGCAAAGGCACTTGAAGTTGCCAGCCGTGAGGACCCGAATATTATCCTTGTCGGGGAAATGCGTGATTTGGAAACCATTGCACTGGCCCTGACCTGTGCCGAGCTCGGTATTTTGGTGTTCGGCACCCTCCATACGAACAGTGCGCCCAAAACGATTGACCGTATTATCAACGCCTTCCCCGCGGATCAGCAGGGCCAGACACGGGCGATGCTCTCTGAATCGTTGCGTGCGGTTATCGCCCAGCAACTTGTAAAAACCAAGGACGATAAAGGAAGACGTGCAGCTGTTGAGATCCTGATAGGATCGCCGGCACTCGCTAATATAATCCGCGAAGCAAAGTTTTCGCAGATTGACTCCCTGATCCAAACAGGCTCGACTTCCGGCATGCAGAGCATGGATCAGCATCTAAAGCAACTTATAGAAGAAGGCGAGATAACCCGTGAGGCGGCCTTTGAAAAAGCCATTGATAAGAATTTGTTTGCTTGAAGCCCCAGTCCTATAAGTGAGATAAATGAAAGCGAAAACCTGGTATGGTGCAATTGGATCCGGAAAATTAAATAGCCGCTTTGGGAAATTTCTAAACCGGTTGTATTCATGGTCATACTGCCTGTCCAATGAGCGCGGGTTTTCAACCGATATGGAGGAGCAGCGGCTGCGCAAGGTCGTATTGCTCCTGCTGGCCGGTATCTATACGGTTTTGGGCATATTATGGGGTGGCGCCTATCTCGCTTTGGGCTTTACTTTAGCCGGCAGCATTCCCCTGGCGTATTCGGCTTTATCCGGCGCCGGCCTCCTTTACTTTATACGTTCAAAACACTACGGCATTCTGTGTTACAGTCAACTCATATTGATCCTCCTGTTACCTTTTTTGCTTCAGTGGAGTCTGGGTGGATTTGCCGTCTCGGGCGCGGTAATTCTCTGGGCGATTCTCTCACCCATCGGTGCTTTGATGTTCGCCGGAACGATGCGCTCGGTACCATGGTTTATCGCCTATGTGCTTCTGGTGGCCCTTTCCGGACTTACAGGCGGAAGGGACGTTTCACAGGCCGTCCTGCCGCCGCTTGTAACGGCCATCTCATTTGTGATGAATATCGGCGGTGTGTCGGCCATCGTTTTTATTCTGCTTAGATATTTCGTAGAGGAACGCGAACGCGCGATGGCCGCGTTGGACAAGGAGCATCGACAGGTGCGCCATTCGCTTTCCCTGGCCATGGAAGTCCAGCAGAGTTTGTTGCCTAAGGTCAATCCGACCGTTAAGGATTTAGATATCACCGGGCGAAGTGTCTATTGCGATGAAACCGGCGGCGATTATTATGACTTTCTAGATGGTGATTTTCACGCGGAAGGGAAAATTAGAGTGGTGGTGGGTGATGTATCGGATCACGGCATTCCCTCGGCCTTGCTCATGGCCACGGCCCGTGCGATCATCCGCGGGTATTCTTCCCGGCTGGCAAGGATTGCAGAAATTGCCTCTGATGTAAATCGCCAACTTTGCAGGGATGTCGAAGATTCAGGCCGATTCATGACCATGTTCTATGCCGAGATCGATAGTCAGAACAAACGCATGCGCTGGCTGAACGCCGGCCATGAACCCGCACTTGTATATGACCCTGAGACCGATGACTTTGACGATCTCGCCGGTGGAGGCAGCTTGCCGTTGGGGATTTTAGAGGAAGCTGAATACACGGAAGGGCAGCGCAATATTGCATCCGGACAAATCATCGTGATCGCCACGGACGGCATTCGAGAAGCCCGGAATCGCTTCGGTGAGATGTTCGGTAATGATTCTCTGCAAACCATCATTCGCCGGAATGCGGCCGCGAGCTCTGCTAAAATTTTGCAGGACGTATTCACGGCGCTGGATCTATTCCGGCAGGGAGTTAAATCCGAAGATGACATGACTCTGGTGGTCATCAAAGTTATACAAAATTCATAAAAGAAGGTTCTGTATTTATTTTAAGAATTATCCACGGAGCAAGAATTTTGCAGCTATAAACAGGTGCGCAGGTTTAACGATCGGCGTTAAATGGCGGCTGCTGAGGCCCATTATGGGAGTTCATTGTGACATATCATTCTTCAAAAGGTGAAAATACCACCCGGATTAAAATTGACGACAAACTCTATGATCTGCTCCGGAAATTTTGCGATAAAGAAGGTCGGCGATTAAAGGATTTTGTCGAAGACGCATTAGAGAATGCAATCTACACCGATGAATCTATCAAGATTCTCAATGCCGAAATAAAATCTTTGAAGAAAAAAGAAGCCAAATATGATTACGCCTTCAGACGTGGTTTCCAAAAGGGCTTCTACATATCCTTTTGCGCCCTGCACGGCCAAATCCTGCTGGAACCGGATGATGAGGAATACGAAATTCTTAAAAACGATCCATTCAGAGTTTCCAAAGGCGCCCAGCTAGATCTATTTCGGTGAAAATATTGCAATCCAACAAATTTCTACTTGATTTTATGATTTTTATCGGTAACAATGTGGTAGTTATGAAAAAAACAAACAGATTCATATGGCTTTCTATTGTTTTGACCCTGATCGTTACCGGCCCGGTCTCTGCGCACAGGCTGCCGGGGGATCTGTCCGAAACCTGCGATCCGGTCCTACAAAAAGGTCTGGAAAAATGTTTGATTTCCCTGAACCTCAAAAAGGCCACCAATCATAAATCCCTGAGTATCGTTTTGGTGGACATCACCGATCCCGCTTCGCCCCGAATGGCCTACATTAACCCCAATGAAATGATGTATGCCGCCAGTTTGCCCAAAATAGCCATCCTTTTGGGGGCTTTTGAGCGTATCTCAAACGGTGAGATGTCCCTGGATCCACAAACCCGGGAAACGATGGCCCGCATGATTCGCAACTCATCGAACCGGGCGGCCAGTGAAATCCTGAACCGGGTCGGCAAAGCCTACCTGGCCGATTTGCTGCAATCGCCCCGCTATCGGCTCTATGATCCCAAGAAAAACGGCGGCCTCTGGGTCGGCAAAGAATACAGCAAAGCCGGCGCCTGGAAACGGGATCCTCTTCACAACCTTTCCCATGGTGCCACGGCCCTTCAGGTAGCCCGATTTTATTTCATGCTGCAAACCGGCCGCCTGGTCTCCCCTGAACTCAGCCGCCAGATGAAATCAATCCTTGCAAATCCGGCCATCGAACACAAATTTGTGAAAGGGCTGAAATCGATTCACCCGGATTCTCGTATTTATCGAAAATCCGGAACCTGGAAACAATACCATTCAGACAGCGCCATCATCGAACATGACGGACGTCGCTACATTGCTGTAGCTCTGGCCAAAAATCACCGGGGCGGCAAGTGGCTCAGCGACCTGATCGTGGCAATGGACGAACTTATTTTTAAATCCGCACCGTCAGACCTCCCTAATTAAACG
>JBAVYC010001156.1:0-1912 GCA_049698595.1 Desulfobacterales bacterium
ACTCAATCCCAAAGTTGCAACGTTTGGCTTACGCCCGAAAAATGGTGTATTTAAAAAACTTCTCCTAATCCGGAGGAACCGGAAGTGAACTAAAATTTTTTGACATTTTAATTTGAACAATCAGCATAATATAAACACGTTTTCTTTCTTTTCTACAATTTGATTCAAATACTTGACTTGGGCGTGATTTGTTGCCATTTTATCCCTGTTTGAAAAGACCCGGCCGTGGACTAATCTTTTTCGGAACGATAGCCCAAAAAGAGGTTATCCATCGTGGGGGCTTTCATTTCAATTAATTTCGGAGTAGTGGAGTGTTGGAGTAATGCCTAAAGGATTGATGCCTTTTTTTTCAAATCTCCAATACTCCATCACTTCAGTACTCCAGGGCCGAGACTTTCAAGAACTTTTGGCAACCTTTAAACGACCTTTTTATTGGTCATAGTTCCGAAATTTTTAAAGGGGCAAACATGGGTAAAACGCTGTTCGAAAAAATCTGGCTAAAACATTTGGTGCGGGAGCTTGCCGATGGTTCGGCGCTGCTGTATATCGACCGCCATCTGGTGCACGAGGTAACCAGTCCCCAGGCCTTTGAGGGTATGCGGCTTGCGGGACGAAAAATCCGGGCACCTGAACTTGCCTTTGCAACCAAGGATCACAATGTGCCCACCACGGAAGATCGTCTGGATATCAAGGATCCGATATCGAGAGATCAGGTGGTGGCTTTGAGAAAAAACTGCGAAGACGCCGGTATCGAGCTTTTTGGTCTGGGGCACGAGCACCAGGGAATTGTGCATGTCATCGGGCCGGAACTGGGGATCACACTGCCCGGATTGACCATCGTCTGCGGCGATTCGCATACATCGACCCACGGTGCCTTCGGCGCACTGGCCTTTGGAATCGGGACCTCCGAGGTGGAGCACGTTCTGGTGACCCAGACATTGGTGCAGCAAAAACCCAGTACCTACCGCATAGAGTTTAACGGCCGCCTTGGCCCCCACGTTTTTTCCAAGGACATGGTGCTGAAGATGATCGGCATCCTCGGCACCGCCGGGGGCTCCGGGCATGTGCTGGAATTCTGCGGTGCCGCCGTGCGCGCACTTTCCATGGAAGCCCGCATGACCATTTGCAACATGAGTATCGAGGCCGGCGCCCGGGCCGGCATGATCGCTCCCGATGAAACGACGTTGGAATATTTCACCCGACAGGAGCGCCCTTACGCGCCCAAGGGAGAAAAACTGGAGCGTGCCATGGCATTCTGGAAAACCCTTCCCAGTGATGCGGATGCCGAATTTGACCGGTCTCTGACCATCGATGCCGGGCTTATTGCACCGCAGATTACCTGGGGGACCAATCCCGGTATGGTCATCGATATCGACCAGCCCGTGCCCGCACCGGATTCCGCTCCGGGCTATAGCCGGACAGATGTGGAAAGCGCTTTAGCTTATATGGGGCTCACCCCCGGTGTAAAGTTGACCGATGTTTCCGTGGATGTCGTCTTTATCGGCAGCTGCACCAATTCCCGCATTGAAGATCTGCGCCAGGCGGCGGCTCTCCTGGAGGGTAGAAAAAAGGCCGATCATGTTGAACTGCTGGTGGTACCCGGCTCCGACGCGGTTCGCCGGCAGGCTGAAGCTGAAGGGCTGGACGAGATCTTCAAGGCCGCCGGTGCCCAATGGCGCTATGCCGGATGCAGCATGTGTCTGGGAATGAATCCGGACCAGCTGCGCCCTCGACAGCGATGTGCATCAACATCCAACCGCAATTTTGAAGGCCGGCAGGGCAAGCACGGGCGGACCCACCTGGTGAGCCCGGAGATGGCTGCCGCCGCTGCCGTGGCCGGCAAGTTTGTCGATATTCGGACATGGGCTCACAGTTGAATTTACAAATATCGCTGATTGGTTGATTCGTTGAT
>JBAVYC010001157.1:0-7517 GCA_049698595.1 Desulfobacterales bacterium
CATGGATGCTCCACATTCCGAGAAGCAGTGCATCTCTTGCTTTTTTTCCCTTAATTTTGTCCCATAAAGATTTATCGATATTTTCTTTGAAAGTTTCTTCTTTTTGAAGGACTTGATGGTCGTTTTGGTGATCCGTCTGCTGAGCCGGTGGATCCTGGCAGTAGGCTGTATTGACAAGCCAAATTCCGGCAAACAGACAAATCAGGAGAATAGATGCCTTCATATTTTAGTTGGATACCATGTTGTTAAAATTATCTATTAACGATATTTTTTTGTTGGATACTTAGGGATTTTCCATACTTAAACGCGCCTATTTATAATTATGAACCGGCATAGTCAAGTGGAATTTTTTGCCGCCACCCGGCCTCCAAAGATCGGGAGAAAATTGAATTAAATTTATTTAATTATTCCCATATGGTTTTTGACATGTATTAAATGATTTGGTATGTAGCATCAAGTAATTTAAGTTATGGATAAACAGCTCTTTGGTTGTGTAAGAGTTGTATGGGAAAGGGGGTGATAGCATTCTAAATTGACCTTCCATCTAATACGGATACACGAACCTGTTTCAGGTGATTAGGCATTATCCGTCAAACGATCTTAATTAAAGGAGGTGCACGATGAAATTCAGACTAATAACAATCGCAATTTTGACTCTTATCTTGACATTTGGCATCGTTTCCAGCGGGCTTTATGCAGCTGATTCGATCAGCGCATACCTGGGATTCTCCCGGGAGGTAAATGAAGCCCTGGCAAAAAGAATTCAGGAAAAAACTGGGATTGAAGTCAAGAACATCACGCTATCCTGGGGGGAAATCTGGGCCAGACTCTTGTCGGAGGCACCCAGGTTCAACGCGGACATGGTGTTGTCTTTTGGCGCTGCTCAGGCGATTGACGGCACTAAGAAAGGGTATTACGTCCCCTATAAATCCCCAGCCTGGGAAGATATAGATGCGGCCTTTAAGTCGCCTGATGGCAGCTATTACGCCTTGGGAACTTTCTCATTTCTGTTGATCGGCAACAAGGTAAAACTGGCCGAAAAAGGGTATGGGATGCCGATGAGTTGGAAGGAGCTGCTGGATCCCAAATGGAAAGGACAGATTGTGGCGCCCTCACCCCGGACATCCGGCACCGCTTTCATGATCAACTACTCTTTTCTCCAACTTTACGGAGAAAAGGAGGGCTGGAAGTTTCTCGATGGGTTGGACCAGAATATGGCCTATTATACCAAGAGTGGTAACGCTCCCACCGATCTCGTCGGCAGAGGTGAATACCTGCTTGGAATTACGGCGGATGAAAACGTACTGAAAAGAATTAACGATGGCTATCCGATCCAGTGGGTGATCCCAGCAGAGGGCATCGGATACGAGGGTAACTACTGCACCATTTTGAAGGGTACCAAAAAGCTCGACCTGTGCAAGAAAATCATGGATTATCTGGGCACCAAAGATGCCAGTGAGTTCTTAGCTTCCATGGGTTATATTCCACCACGCCCGGGCATCCCCAGTGCGCTCTACGGAGCTGCAAAACCGACATTCATCAAGCTTGACCATGGGTGGGCCGTACAGAACCGAAGCAAAATCATCAAAACCTGGAAAAGCAGGTTTATGATGAAAGAAACTGCTAAAGCCAAGAAAGTCGGTGACGAAAAGGAAAAAAAGGCCGCTGAAAAAGTAAAGAAACAATAAAGGCTGTTAGAGATTATAGGAGGACTTAAAAGATGGCAGAAGCGGTAATAGACAGCGCCCCCGGTAGAGGCATTTGGTATAGCGTTCGTTCATTTATCAATGCAAAGCTGGTGAATATTTTTGCCGGGGGTCTTTTTGCCCTTCTTGCCATCTTCCTTATTTACCCGATTATAAGTGTATTGGTGAAAAGCTTTTGGGGAGATGACGGTTTTACATTTGACTTTTATGTCGAGTTTTTCAGTTATAACTTTTACTACTGGTCACTTTTTAACACACTCATCCTGGGTTTTTCTACGATGATCATATTGGTGATCGTCGGCTTTTGCTTTGCCTATTTAACTACGCGAGGCCCTTTGTGGCTGAGAAAGCCGCTGAAAATTTGTGCCTTACTGCCCCTGGCAGCGCCGCCCTATATCTTTTCCATTTCTTTGATTACCCTCTTTGGCAGAAACGGATTGATTAACAATTTACTGGACCTGAATTTTAACATCTACAGCTGGACCGGGGTTATTACGGCCCAATGCCTGGCATTTCTTCCGCTGTCATTCATGATGATAGAAAATGTCCTGAACTCCCTGAATCCCAGCCTGGAAGAAACGGCCAGCGACATGGGGGCATCTGAGGTTCGGATCGTTCGCTCCATCACCATTCCTCTGGCAGCCCCCGGCCTATTAAAAGCAGCCTTATTGGTGTTTGTGATGACCATCGCCGAGTTCGGCAACCCCGCCATCCTGGGGGGAAGGACCCCATTTCTGGCGGTGGACACCTATTTGGCGATCACCGGTGAAGGCGACTTCAACATGGCCAGCGTGCTTTCGGTTGTGCTGATTACACCGTGTGTGTTGATATTCATTCTTCATAATTATGTCCTGAGGGGTAAGGGTTACGCCACGATTACCGGCAAAGGCATGGCCGCCGAGGCCAAACCGATCGTACCGCTTATCAGGATTCCCTTTATGATTATCAGCATATTCACAGCGATTATAGTGTTAATGAGCCTCGGGGTAATTTTGATGGGATCCTTTGTCAAGATTATCGGCGTTGACAATACTTTCGTCATTGATCACGTTTTAAATACGCAATCGAACATCGCAATCTGGAATTCTATCAAAGTTTCATTGGGTGCCGGGTTGTTTGGCGCCGTTATCGGGACCTTGCTGGCCTATGTCATCATGCGGGGTAAATTCCGTGGCAAGCAAATCATGGAGATGGTCGCCCTGTCAGGTTTCGCACTTCCCGGCACGGTTATTGGCGTGGGGTATATCATGGCTTTCAACCGCCCGCCATTTCTGCTGACCGGAGGTATCTTAATCATTATTTTAAACTGTGTGTTTCGATTCCTGGCAGTTGGTGTTGAAGCCGGAATCAGTAAGCTGCACCAGATCAGTGTCGAAATCGAAGAGGCTTCGGCTGATCTGGGCGCGGATTTTTTAACGATATTTTTTAAGGTGGTTCTGCCGATCATGTTTTCGGCGTTTGTAGCAGGATTTATTTACACATTTATGACCACCATGATGTCATTGAGTTCGGTGATCTTTCTGGTGACGCCGGGCTTTGATCTGGCATCTGTATATATTTATTTGACAGCCCAACTCGGAGAATTGGGTTTGGCTTCGGCCACAACAATGAAAGTGATCGTCATCGTTGCCATTTCACTGGGAATACTTCAAATCATTGCTAAAAAGACCGGACTCGATGTCAGAAAGAAGCAAGGAGCATAATTAATGGACACAAATAGAACCCCCATGCTGGAGCTAAGAGATATCTATAAAAGCTTTGGAGATGTGGAAGTGCTCAAAGGGATTTCTGCCAAGATCGACAAAAGCGAATTACTGACCTTTGTAGGGCCGAGCGGGTGTGGCAAAACGACCTTGCTGAGAATTGTGGGCGGTTTCACCACGGCTACCTCCGGACAGGTGATTCTTGACGGCGAGGACATCGGGAAGTTACCGCCCAACATGCGCAACACCAAAATGGTCTTTCAAAGCTATGCGCTTTTCCCCCACATGAATGTAAGAAAGAATATCGGCTTTGGGCTGAAACTGAAAAAATGGCCCAAGGACAAGATTGACACACGGGTCGAAGAGCTTCTTGCCCTGGTTCACATGGAAGGCCTGGGGGATCGAACCATCGACCGCATCAGCGGCGGGCAGCAGCAGCGCGTCGCCCTGGCAAGGGCACTGGCGCTGGAACCCAAAGTGCTGCTATTAGACGAGCCGCTTTCCAACCTGGATGCCAACCTGCGGGTGGTTATGCGCGATGAGATCCGAAATATTCAGGAACGGATAGGGGTTACGACTATATTTGTCACCCACGACCAGTACGAGGCCATGAGTATTTCCGACCGGCTCCTGGTCCTAAACGATGGTGTGATTCAGCAGATCGGTTCTCCCATCGACATTTACGAGCGACCTGCCAACGAGTTTATTGCCGGCTTTGTGGGATATGTCAATTTTCTCGAAGGAACCGTCGATGCCGTAGATGAGGGGACGAATACTTCCTACATTACCACCGAGTACGGTAAGCTCGAATTAGATCATGATCAAAAAGAAATAAAGACCGGGGATAGGGTCTTGCTGGTCATCAGACCGGAAACCGTTTCGCTTTCCCCGTCACACGGAACCGAACGGCCGAATACTTTCCATGGCACGGTGGAAAGCCAAATGTATGCCGGAAACCTTGCCAAATATACCGTGAAATTCGGCGACCAGGAAATGGTGGTTGATCACTACAACCCCATGGGCTCTGAAAAATTTAGCAAAAATACCAAGGTTAAAGTCACAGTGCCCCATGCGATTCACGTATTGAAAAGACAGGAGGTTCAGGGTTCAGAGGTTCAGAATTAACATCAAAAACTGAGCCGTTGATTGATGAACTCTGATGGGAAAACGCATGAAAATAGAACGATTTGAGGATATTTAGGCATGGCAATTAGCCCGGGAGCTAACGCGCAAAGTTTTTGTGTCCTGACCTATACTTGATTTGGCAGAATCGAAAGGTGAGTTAAAAGACCGATTGACATCTATATATCACAACTTTTTTGGAGTTTTGAAAACCTGTAATATGTTGGAGTATCTTGAATAACGTCAAAAGTCACCAGCGCCTGTCAGAGCGTCTGGTGCACCGCTTTGTTAGTCGCAATATGGTTTTTACATGCTCCTGCCATAGATTGGAGCATTGAGTATAGGGCGATTGAAAGGCTCCCCCAGCGGTGCAATTCACGCCGGACCACCCTGCAGGCGTGGATCGGTCGAGCGGATAGTGACTGGCCGACCCTCAATAATCTCTTTGCATCGTTCGAGGGTTTCCGACTCCAGTCGATCCATGGCCTCCGTAGTATAGAAAGTAAGATGCGGCATCAGGATCACGTTTTCCATCGAGTATAAGGCCCTGAGTGGGTTGTTCTTCTGGTTAAGTGGCTCCTGGCTGAAGACGTCGAGTCCGGCACCGGCGATGCTGCCGTCCTGCAGGGCATGCAACAAAGCTTTTTCATCAACCAAGGCACCACGAGCCGTGTTGATGAGGATGGCCGTCGGCTTCATGGCCGCCAATTCTGCAGCACCGATGAGATGCCGTGTCGAATCGCTCAACGCCACGTGAAGCGAGACGAAATCACAGATAGCAAGCATGGCATGTAGGTTGGCGTATGCCTCAATACCAAGGGCTTGCATCTCTCTAGAACTCTTATTGGGGTTGTAGCCCACCACCCGCGCACGAAAACCGGCACCCGCCATGCGCGCCATGCTAGAGCCGATCTTGCCACAGCCCACGATGCCCAAAGTTTTGCCCGCTATATCCGATCCCAGCCAACGGGCTGTTGGCCAGACCCAGCCTTCTGTACAAAGTGCCCGTTGTAGCGACGTCAGCTTCTTCGCAAGCGCAATCAACATGGCGAAGGCACCTTCGGCTACCGTCTCCTCGGCGTAAGTCGGGATGTTGACCACGGCAATCCCACGTGCGTGTGCAGCTGGGATGTCGATCGCATCGATACCTACGCCATACTTTACAATGCCCCTGAGACGCGGTGCCGACGCGATCACCCGCGACGTGATCGGCGTATAACACATTAGCAATAATTCGCACTCGGCCATAGCCACACAAAGCTCGTCCTCGTTGATGCTCTTGGGCATCAGGGTAAGCTCGTGTCCCCAGTTTCGTAGGGTACGATCGATGTGAGGAGTTTCAATTTCGCGATCGCAGCGGATGATCTTCATAAAGGCTGCCTCAATAAGGACATTAGTTTGGCGTCCAAGTTCTTGCTCAATATTAGTTCTTGAACCTCTGAACCCTTTTATTATACTTGTGACACCAGGTCCACCGACCGTTTGCCCGTCTTTTTGTCTACAATCTGTAAAATACCCAACATAACCAGTACAATCACAATGATACAGGTACACATGGCATTGGCACTTGCGGTCCAGCCATCATTATCCAGCATGATGATTTCGATGGCAGCCAGATGAACTGTGGCGGAGACCAGAAAGATTACGGCACTGATGGTGGTCATTGAGCGCATGAAAAAATAGACAAAGTTTTGAAAAAAAGCGACCCTTGACAGCGGAAAAATTATTCTAAAAAACGTCCGGAGGGTATCTCCACCGAGACTTATGGATGCTTCCTCAATGGATGAATCGATGTTTCTCAGATTTGAAATACTGGCTAATATTCCCAGGGTAAAGTTACAAATGACGATATTGATCACGATGATCCAGGGGGTCCCATAAAATATGTAATATGGTTTGTTAAAGGCCAGGATATAGCCCAGTCCCATTACCAGGCCAGGGATCGCCGCGGGCATTACGGATAAAAGATAAATACCCTGTTTAAAAAAAGGCTTGCGGGTTTCCATAACATAGCCGGCAACCAGGGTTAAAAAAGCTCCGGCTATACCAACGATTAAAGAAACCCATACGCTGGTCCAAATGGCTGAATATCCCGCAATCGATGGGAAACTATAATGTTCTAAGGTCAGCGTCCAGTCATATGGCCAGATCTTAACAAAAGAACCGATGATGACGGTGGCAAATACCAAAAAGATTGCAAACGTTACCAGGTAACAATAAATCGTGTAGGAGATCTTTTTCAACGGCCGGGATGGTGGAATGACCGGTTTGGCAGCCCCGCTGATCATGGAAAATGTTTTGCGGGAAATATAATAATTTAACATAAATGCCATCAGTGATGGCACAAGAAGGATGATACTGATGGTGGCGCCCAGATCAAAACGGTAGAGATTGGTAACCTGGGCATAAATTTCGGTGGCCAGGACGTTATAGTTAGCACCGATGACGACAGGGTTGCCAAAATCGGTAATGGTCAGATTAAAGGTTAAGGCGGCAGCGCTGAAGATGCCGTATTTTGCAGACGGCAGCGTTATGCGGGTAAACACCTTAAATGGCGTTGCGCCCAAACTTTCAGCAGCTTCATCCAGGCGGATATCAACCGCCGACAGGGTTGTAAACAAGATGACAAAAGCGTGGGGCAGACAATAGAGAACCTCTGAAATAATTATTCCGGTGGCCCCATAGACATTCCAGTCGGTCTTCAAAAGATGGGCGGTAATCAATCCATTCCTGCCGAACAGGTAAATCAGTGCCAGAGCCTGAACAATGGAGGGTGCCACCAGCGGCATCATGATGACATTCCGGAAAAATGGCTTTCCGGCGATGGTTGTGCGGGTCATGGCATATGCAAAAAAGAAAACAATAACAGTTACGATAATCGTGGTGACGATCGAGACGTACAAACTATGCCAGAGCGCATTCAAAGTATACGAAGTTGTGAAATATTTTTGGAAATTAGCCAGCGTAAAATTAGCCAAACCGAACT
>JBAVYC010001158.1:0-1531 GCA_049698595.1 Desulfobacterales bacterium
GGAACTTAGTTCGCTTCGCTCACAACCTTTCGAGAGCCTCAAGGTTGTGCGATTGGAATAATGGAACAATGGAATATTGGGACCATTGGTGTTCCATCTGGTTGAAAAATGATACGGTTCATGGGATAAACAAACACTGAAGTAATGCGTTTTTGACCATTATTCCAACATTCCGTGTAGGCGGTATAAAATCAGTGTCGTTAAAAGCTACATGATTTCAATATATTACAGAAATTCTGATACATCGATTCATTAATCTTGCGCCCCAGAGGATCTCAGGTAAAGGCCGTATCACTATCGCCATAGGTCAGCTCTATTTTTTCCGCCAGCCTTGCCAGAGGGCTGTCATTGCTCCGGGGGTAGAATAGATACAGGCGCTTTTTTCTTTTTACCAGGTGCGTTAAACCGGTTTGTTCTCCTAAAAAAGTTTTCAGCGCAACGGGATATTCCAGCCGATCGGCCCGATATTCTTTGGCATATTTCAGTGCAAAATAGCCGGCAATAAAGATGTCTTTTGGATCGTGAAAATTAAAGTCCAGGACTTTAAGAATTGTTTTGTTCTTTTTGCGGGAGATGGATAAGACCAAATAACCTTTGCAGGATTTTCCATCAGGAGCGAATATCTCCAGGGGAATAAATTTAAACAGGTCGCGGACCCGTGAAAAATAATAAGGTTTAACATCCTTTTGGGCTTCCTGTCTGGAAACTACCCAGGGGTTGCTGATCATCCAATTAATCGTCTTGATGTCGCGTTGAAAGGAAATAATAGAATCCTGCCGGGTCTTGGCCGTTATTAATTTCTCGGTCAACTGATTGACGGTCTTCGAAATGAATGTTTTTTGCCTGACGGTTAGATTTTGAAGAACGGCGTTAAAAACAATAGCGTTTTCCGGGCGCAGTTGATACAGGGGTAATTCTCCGAGCTGCCTGAAACCCGAACTGCGGTAAACGCCTGCGGCTGCTTGTGTAATTCCGGTGGTAACCAGATCTACATTTGTATTCTGGATTTCAGTGACCAGTTGCTTGCCATAGCCTTTGCCCCTGAATTTGGCATCCAAATAAAACGTTACCAGCCAATAGATTTTTGAAGCACTGTCCTTGTTTTTTAGCAACCCCGGCAACAGACCATGATAACCGACACAGCGGTTTTTGTGAAGTGCCACCAGCAAAGCAAGGTCATCCGGCTCAGCCTGCGGATTTTTTGACTGTGATTTAGCCCTGAGAATTGAGATGGGGGCCATGTCCCCAAAGGCCGGATCATTTAGGGAGTTGCGGGCAAATTCGTCAAGATCCTTTATCCTGATCTTTCTTATTTTAATCTGATTGTTATTCAATACGTTGCCCTGAAGTATCTGAGGATTTGGAAATTAAGCTGAGATGACCGGCACACGTTCTCTATAAGGAATAATATTTAACCATTAGCCTACTGCTCCTATTGCGATGACACATACGAATGGAAAAATCAACAAATGGTTGACAATAGGCACGAACAAATTTAGGAATTTAGGGTTCAGGGTTCAGGGTTCAGGGT
>JBAVYC010001159.1:0-2123 GCA_049698595.1 Desulfobacterales bacterium
CCTGATAAGGGCCTAAATTGGGATCATATCCATTGATCTAAAACTGCCTAATAAAAGTGAGGGATATGCATTGAAGATACACGTGGAATCTCTTGGACTGCCGACGCTTGCATCCATTATTGGGAAAAAAACGGATATTGAATTGAACGGCACGACGGTCGCAGATCTGGTTGATCAAATTACGAAACGACATGGTACCAGGACGAAGCAGATTCTGCTGGATAGTCGCGGGCAGCTGGATATGGCGATCCAGGTAATGGTCAATGGTGAAGGATTCCTGCCCAGAAGCGAGTATTCACAGCGAATTCTCAAAGACGGGGATTCGGTGAAGTTTATGCTGCTGGTCGGAGGAGGATAAATCGGTTGAGCCGGTTAGGCCCGTTAAGCCGGTTGAGCCCGACTAAATAGGATGAATGACTGACCTGATTTTTTAACGGCATGCGGGCAAAACGGACTCAACGGGCTAACGGTCCAACCGGTATTATCTGTGTTGGTCGGCTCCTAACGATTCGGATGTATCTTTAAATAACCTTCTCAACACCATGGGTGTAGCAAGATGTCCTACTTTCGCGTCAACGAAAACTGCAACGGGTGTTTGGCCTGCATGGAGAATTGTCCTGCTTCGGCATTGAGTGTTACTGATCAGAAGGGCCGGCGAACGCTCAAACACAACATGGCCCAATGCGCCCGGTGCGGCCAATGCTGGCGAGTCTGTCCGGAGCGTGCCATCGAGTTTCAACATCTTCTGTCCGGGGAGTGGGATGATGTGATCACCCTTGATCTCATACTTTGTCGGGTATGCGGTGAGGTGCTTTATTCACCGTCGTACAATCAAAAGATGGAAAGTAAACTTAATTCAACCGGAGAAGCGCTATGTCCGAAGCATCGGCAAAGGAATTCCGCGTCGATGTGGCCTTCTTTGGCAGCAGGCAAGGCCAAATCCAAGTCGGGGGAAAAATGATTGTTGGAGATTTAAAACCGCTAGCGGAAATCGTGGCGGCGGTTAAAGAATATCGGCAGGTCCTGGTCCTGGGTTGCGGCAGCTGTGTCAGCGTGTGTTTATCGGGTGGCGAAAAAGAGGCTCAACAGCTCAGCCGTGAGCTCTCTCAGAAGCAGCATTTTGAGAGCAATCCACCGAAGTTGGAAGTGGGCTCGATTCTCAGGCAGTGTGAGCGGGATCTCGTCCTCGAATATCAGACGATACCGGAGGGAACGGATGCCATCCTGTCACTGGCATGCGGTGCCGGTGTTCAAACCCTGGCCGATGCATTTGAGCCGCTGCCGGTGATTCCCGCGCTGAACACGACTTTTTTAGGGGCATCGGATAAACCAGGGGTTTGGACCGAAAAATGCAAGGGCTGCGGGGATTGCATTCTTGCTCAAACCGGCGGGATCTGTCCGGTGGCACGCTGTGCCAAAAGCCTTTTTAATGGTCCCTGCGGTGGCTCCAAAGGAGGATACTGCGAAGTCGGCCAGGATACTTTCTGTGCCTGGACCCAGATCGTTGCCAGACTTAAAAAGCTGAACAAGCTGCACCTGTATGAAAACATTTGTACACCTAAAAATTGGAAACCGGGTGGGGCCACCGGCCCGCGCAAACGGGTGCGAACCGGATTGGGGAATGGGTAGCCGATTAAAGGTTCCAAGGTTCAGGGTTCAAGGTTCAGCCAGCGGCTGGCTGACGATTTGACCAGTTTTATTGAAGAGGAAACTTTTTCGGATCATGAAATGAGCGTTAAGATGTTATCTGAAACGATTTTGATTGTGGGAGCGGTTTTTAACCGCGATTAAATCGGTCTTGCATATACCCATAATAAATGGCTACCCCGATAAATCGGGATGCAAGCAAAAGTCACTACCAACCACTATTTGATTAAGAGGCATCAATATGATTAATCATATCCGACGTGAGCCCTTAACCGCTTATATGAAACTTCATTTCAAAAGTAGGTGCTGGTTCTATTTTGGGCCGCGTTAGATTTTGTAGGTTGGGTTCGGACTATTCCAGGTTTTGTTGGGTTTCGTTGCACTCAACCCAACCTACATGTTGCCGGTGGTATTACCAAATACGAAACCCAACAATGGCCGATTTCAAAACCGAGTCCCAGAAGTTTCTTTCTCGA
>JBAVYC010001160.1:0-6051 GCA_049698595.1 Desulfobacterales bacterium
GTCTATACTGGGCCTTTTTTGTGGATTGGATAGGAGAAATGTACAATAGCCGGGTATTTTAGGTTTGTCCGGCAAATCTTAACATTTTGATTCTATCGCAATTGTTGATTAGTTTGTCCAATACACAATTTCCCAGATTTATTCCTAAGGATTTAGGCATGTTTCCCAATTTTTTCCTTGGTTGTTTTTGTATTTGTCATAATCCAATTAATTGAATATTTCAATTATCTTGACATTACGCCATGCAACATTATTTTTTTATGAGAGAACATTAAATCTGAGCGATCGTTCCCATAGACTTTCATTTCAAATCTCACAGAATATTGATAATGTGCGTAGTTCACCTACAATGTATTCATATGCTGAGACGATTATCGATCTGATCTGTTATCATTTCCTCTCCCTCTGAATTTTAATTTGCACTGCAGCTGTTTCACTGTTCTTTTGCTATGGATTCTGTTTGATACCTGTTCCACGCCGTCATATTGATTTTGCGCCAGATTTAGTTGTGTAATAGAATTCAATTCATTTTTGAAAAATCCTAAATAACAGACGATTTGCGGGTATCCGAATAAATCATTTCACTGAAAGATAGTCGTCGAGACCTAACCTACGAGAGATCGATGGACAAAATATCTTCCGACAGCTGGAATTCAGCAGTCGTTACTCCGGAAACAATGATTGATAAAATCAGGCCGGGGTTGAGTATTTTTCTGGGCACAGCAGTTGCCGAGCCTCGAACCATGGTACGGCATCTGATGACGTCTGATGCCAAAAATTTGGAAGACCTCGAACTAATTCAACTGGTCAGTTTCGGCGATGCAGTCTCGCGGCAGACGCTCCAGTCCAAAAACTTTCGTTTGAAAACATTTTTCTCCGGCTGGGTGGCGGACGAAGCCATCGAAGAGGGTCAAGTGGATCTGATACCCAGTCGTTTCGTGAAGATACCCCAACTGATTGAATCCCTTTTGAGACCCGTTGATGTAGCTATCGTCCAAATTACACCTCCCAATGAAGCTGGGTTTTGTAGCCTGGGGATTGCTATCGACGTAGCCCGGGAAGCCCTGGAACAGGCCAGCATTAGAGTGGGTGAAATCAACACCCAAATTCCCCGGACCTTTGGGGATACTTTTATTCCGGTATCTGAATTTGATTTTTTGGTTCGTTCGACAGATCCACCGATATATTTCGACCGTTGGGAGATTGATGATATCTGGTATCAAGTGGCTCGGCATGTAGCCTCGCTCATTGAAGATGAAAGCTGCCTTGCGTTTTCCATCGGTCCGCTCTACGAGGCCCTGGCTAGATGCCTGATAAATAAGCACCATCTGGGAATTCACTCCCCCTTTTTCACAGATCCGTTGATGGATTTGATGAAAAACGGGGCTGTCACGAATCGGCGTAAGGAAACATATCGCGGAAAAGCACTGACCTCCTATGCCTTTGGTACACCAAATTTGATGGAATGGCTGGACAACAATCCCCTCGTCGAGTTTCAGCGAATCGGCAAGGTGTTCAATCCTGTGATGATTGGTCGCAATCCCAAATTTGTCATGATAGTTGCGGCAAGAAAGGTGGATTTGTATGGCCGCATCGGACTTCACATTGGAAAAGGCAATGTAGCCTCCGGTCCCGCCGAGGTTATGGATTTTTTAAATGGTGCTGAGCTTTCGCAAGGCGGATGTTGTATTTTTGCCCTGACCAGCCGGGATCGAAACGGGAGTGCGAACATTTTGTTGTCCATTGCCCATTTGCCCAATCGGTTCAATGCACTCGAATCCGTGGGTGCAGTTGTCACTGAATACGGCGTTGCGTTTTTGGAGGGTCGCACCATCAGGGAGCGGGCGCAAGCTCTCATTGACATTGCCCACCCGGATGATCGAGCCAGTCTTGTGCAGGAAGCCAAAGAAAAAAAGATTTTGTATCTTGACCAAATTTTCCTGGAAGAAAGTGCTCGCCTCTATCCGGCGGACATCACGGCGACCTATGCGGTCAAAGGTGATCTCTCCTTACGATTTAGGGCCATCAAACCCTCTGATGAAGAAGGCATGCGTCATTTGTTTTAATGGATTACTCCGATACACTAGCCCAGCAATCTTCAATCACTTTGGGCCCGTCTGCGTTTGGAGAGTTGGATTTTTTTAATCGACGATTGTCTGATAGTTTATATGATCTTTATCAGTTCGGGCGGTACGAGGCAATCAATCCGTCTCATCTGGACTTAGATGAATTAGAGCAAGTCCTATATTCAAGGCATTGACAGAAGGCGTTCTAATCAGTCAACAAATTTTGCATGCTCAGAAGTCTGATTTTTAATTTTTCTCTGTGCTCTCGGTGACTTTTGCGGTGAAATATGATGTCTTCATATTTACGGATGCGTGTAGCAGGCCCCCGTATCTCATTGAGCATCTTATCACCTACTTGTCTAGGACTTGGAAACTCTTAAAAGGGATTTGACTTCTATCGCAAGAAAGGAGGCTCCTATGAAAAGCAAAACCCGTTCGGTTCAGCAGATCATCGAAGAACAAATGCAACGGTGGCAGCTAATGAAGACGAAAAAAGTGGTAGAAAAACAGGGTGTTTCAACCATAACCATTTCCCGAGAACCGGGCAGCGGCGGCCGTATCATAGCAAAGAAATTAGCCGGAAAACTCGGCTTCGAGGTATTTCATCAGGAAGTGCTGCTCGAAATAGCCAGACGCGCAGATGTCAGTGAAAAGCTGCTTGCGACACTGGATGAAAAAGGACTGACCGTTCTGGAAGATTGTATATCTTCATTGGTATACGACCGACATTTGTGGCCGGATGAATACCTGAAGCTTCTCATGAAAGTAATCGGAGCTATCGGAGAGCATGGCCGCGCAATCATTGTAGGTAGAGGTGCAAATTTTGTAATTCCACCTGAAAACGGTTTCCGGCTGCGCATCGTCGCACCGCAGAATGTTAGGACTGCAAACGTGGCCCGCACCTTCGATGTTACGGCAGAGGATGCCAAACGACGTATAATTCGAACAGAATCGGATCGCAGGGCATTTGTCAGAAAATACTTCAATGCGGATATTGCGGATCCCCTAAACTACGATTTTGTCATCAATACCGATGCTCTTGAAATAGACAAAGCAGTAGACGCTGTAATTGCAGCTCTGGGATGATAGAGCTTGAAAAGTGTTTCCGCACATCTTTCCAAAGGAAGACCAATGTATTCACGATCATAATTCACGCGGATTTCTGCGATCATCCTGATTTGCCCCATCGTTGACCCCAGACTGTGCCATTCCGTTTACAATTAGGTCTTATCATTTGGACAATAGCGCTGCACCAGTAAATGATCAATTTCCAGCGTTATATAACCAGTAACAAGTATCTGATATTCTGATTTCCTTTCTGGGCCGGAAGGTGAGGTAATGCTAATTGCATAGAGTGAATTAAGGTGTAGCAAAGTCGTCAGAGTATGGCTATTTGATTTTAATCGAATAAGATGGCTCATGGATCTATCTGAATAATCTCATGTAAGAAGTTAGTTGATATCATATAACCCAACCTCCTGTTTATATCCCCATTACCCTCCCCAAAACAAAAATTCAGACAACCCGTCATCTGACCCCAAAAATTCAAATCCAAAACGGAAATCAAGTCGAAAACGGTTCTGCAGTTCCAATATTCCCCGCCACCTTCAATGATGACCTTTTGAAAATGGACCATTAATATCTGCCGGTAATCTTGGAGGAATGTTTCCAGTGTGCCGGTTTCGACGAAATAAAGGTATTATCTGTATACAGTTCGATGTTTGGGAGGTGGCTGTGGCATCTTGCACGGAATATGAACAATCTAAACAGGCACATTTTTAAGGATTAGAATGCGTAATCCATTTAATTCTTGCGAATAAAATACAACTTTTCTATATTGCTTCAAAAAACCCCTGTCCAATCCATTATCAGCCAACAGGCAATTTATAGAAAGTATTTCGGGTATCAAATTTGCTCCTGGCTCAATTTATGAGAATGTCACAGCGCTGTAGGACATCGCGGAGGAGATTTGCGTTAACTCAGAGGCCTCTTTGGCCAATTTCGAAAGGAGATTTTCCAGATGGACAATACCGAGAAGGTCGTCAACGGCTTTCGCTTCCTGCCGCCCTCACTGGGAGCCTGGTTCGCCAAAGATATTCCTGCCCAACCGTTTAACGGCTACATCCCCTGGACACCGCTTAAAAAACCAATTGGGGAGACGACATTTGCGTTGATGACCTCTGCCGGGATCAGCATGAAGACCGACCCTCCTTTTGACGTTGTCAGGGAAAAGCGCGAACCGGCCTGGGGTGATCCTTTGGACTGGTCGCACGTTTTCTGGAAGATAAAGGTTTTTCAACCGTGGTGTTAACGATGACCCCTGAGTTTCACCGGGAGATCGGTATCCCACGGGTGGCGGCAATTGAATATCCCTATGGGCGACCGATAGGGCAGGTCAATGATGTTGAGGGACAGCGCATCGTACTGCGGGAGGCACTTTCTTTTATGGAAAAAGCGGATAATCCCGGAGCGGTTTGCCACCTGCCCTTCACCTGGCCGGAAGAACCGAAACTCACCAAGTGGCAGCCCCCGGAAATTTCACCGATTGTAAAATTTTTTCTGGATGAAATTAAAAAGGCGGGTGCCGCAGCGAAAAAAAAGTAAGGACTTCGATATCTCCGGTGCAATCAGCTTGAAACCGTATACCCATGGGCCCATCGGCGTCCACCCGTATCAGCCTAAAAAATGGGAGGTATAAAAATGAAATGCCCGCAGTGCCGGTTCGAAAACCGCAAAGGGGCCAAATTCTGCAACGAGTGTGGTCATAAATTTGATTGCACCTGCCCAAAGTGCCATACTTCCAACAGTGTCAGCAGCAAATTTTGCGATGAATGTGGCTACGACTTGAGACGGGCTGAAGTTGTCCCCAATATTCACAAACGTGAAGCCCCTTCCTATACGCCCAAGTTCCTTGCAGAAAAGATTCTCACCACCCGCAGCTCAATTGAAGGTGAGCGCAAGCTGGTAACCGTTTTGTTTGCCGACGTCGCCAACTATACGGCTATCGCCGAAATGCTCGACCCGGAAGAAGTCCACGAAATCATTGACGGTTGTTTCAAAATCCTGATGAATGAGATTCACAGATATGAAGGAACCATCAACCAGTTCACCGGTGATGGTATCATGGCTATTTTTGGTGCCCCGGTCGCCCATGAAGATCACGCCCAGCGGGCTTGTTATGCCTCACTGGCAATCCAAAAAGCGCTGGGCGACTATGCCGGGAGACTTAAACAGGAACACGATATTGAATTCAAAATGCGAATTGGAATCAACTCCGGGCCGGTCGTTGTGGGTGCCATCGGTGATGACCTGCGGATGGATTATACCGCTGTCGGCGACACCACCAATCTTGCGGCCAGGATGGAACGGGAAGCCCGGCCTGGCAGTATTTTTGTATCCAAAAACTCGCATTTGATGGCTAAGGATTATTTTGATTTTCTGCCATTGGGCAAAATGGAAATCAAAGGCAAAAAAAAGCCCCAGGACGCCTATGAATTGATCAGGGTCGGTGAAGAAAAAACCAGACTAAAAGCATTGGCGGCCAGAGGCCTGACCAAATTTGTCGGTCGTGCGAACTCCATGGCAGCTCTCATGGATCCCTTTGAAAGAGCACTGTCCGGATCGGGACAGGTTGTGGGAATTGCGGGTGAGGCCGGAGTGGGAAAATCCAGACTGCTTCTGGAGTTAATCAATCAACTGCCTAAAGCAGAATTCATCTGCCTCGAAGGTCGCTGCCTGCGCTATGGCGAAACCATCCTGTACATGCCGATTCTGGAGATCTTAAGATCCTATTTTGATATCAAGGAGAAAGACAGAGATCCCATCATTAATCGTAAAATTAATGCAAAGATAAATGCACTCGATGAGAAGCTGGTGAGCTGTATTGCGCCCATTCAGGAACTTTTAACTCAAAGCACGGAAGACGAATCATATTTAGCGCTGGATCCCAGGCAAAAAAGAGAAAAAACCTTTGAAAGCCTGCGCG
>JBAVYC010001161.1:0-5386 GCA_049698595.1 Desulfobacterales bacterium
GACCTCCTGTTGGCCATTGACAACGGCACCCAGAGCTTGAAAGCCTTGATCTTCGATCTCGAAGGACAACTCCTGGTAAAAGAGCTCGTTGCCTTTACGCCATATTTTTCAAAACAGCCCGCCTGGGCCGAACAGGATCCGGATGTTTTCTGGCAGGCACTCTGCCGGGCCTGTCAGGGACTTTGGCGTCAACATCATCACTACAAAGAACGCATTGCCGGTGTGGCTATCACCACCCAACGGGGTACCGTGATCAATGTGGATGAAAACGG
This sequence comes from Desulfobacterales bacterium, assembly GCA_049698595.1. GTDB lineage: Bacteria > Desulfobacterota > Desulfobacteria > Desulfobacterales > JAFDCJ01 > JAFDCJ01. Next base: position 273 of record JBAVYC010001161.1, read on the forward strand.
CATACCTCTCAGGCCTGCAATGCTCTGGCTGGATCAGCGCAAAACCCATGGCTTACCACCCGTGGGCGGCTTGTGGGGGGGGATTTTCGGTATCAGCGGCCTCAGAAAGACAGTGGCTTACCTCCAGGCGGAAGCCGAAGCCAACTGGATCAGCACCTATCAACCGGAAGTCTGGCAAAAGACTCATAAATACCTGCTGCTCTCGGGATATCTGACATTCAAGCTGGTCGGAAAATTTGTCGATTCCGTCGGTTGTCAGGTCGGCTATATACCCTTTGACTACAAGCGTCTGCGATTGTCCCGCTGGTGGGACTGGAAATGGAAAATTTTATCCGGGATTGACCCCTCAATTATGCCGGAGCTAATTCCCCCCGGCCGGATTCTTGGAACCATAAGTACTGACGCAGCGCATGAGACCGGCATTCCGCAAGGGCTGCCCCTGGTGGCGGCGGCAGCTGATAAAGCCTGTGAGGTCATCGGTTCCGGAAGCCTTGAATCCAACATCGGCTGTTTAAGTTACGGCACAACCGCCACAATCAATGTGACCCACAAAAAATATGTCGAACCCATTCCACTGATTCCACCCTATCCAGCGGCCGTTCCCGGTTATCACACCGTCGAAGTCCAGGTGTTTCGCGGATACTGGATGGTCAACTGGTTCAAAGAAGAGTTCGGCCACCTTGAAAAGCGGCAGGCTGCCGAAATGGACATCACACCTGAAGAACTTTTTGATAAACTCGTCGATGAAATCCCACCGGGTTCAATGGGATTGATGCTCCAGCCGTACTGGACACCGGGATTGAAAACGCCCGGTCCCGAGGCCAAAGGCGCCATCATCGGCTTCGGGGATGTTCATACGCGCGCGCATCTCTACCGTTCGATTCTGGAAGGGCTGGCATACGCTTTAAGGGAAGGCAAAGAACGCATCGAAAAGCGTAGCCGCACCCCGATTACCAGCCTGCGGGTGTCGGGCGGCGGCAGTCAGAGCCGCAATGCCATGCAATTGACGGCAGATATATTTGGCTTGCCGACCGCCAAACCCCATCTCTACGAAACCTCGGGACTGGGGGCGGCCATCGATGCGGCCGTTGGTTTAGAACTGCACCCGGATTTTAAGACAGCGGTCAAGGCCATGACCCATGTGGGCGAGGTTTATGAACCGGATCAACGCAACCACCGACTTTATCAAGCGCTTTATCGTGACGTCTATAAAAAGATGTACAAGCGTTTGAAACCATTATACAAGCGTATCAGGGAGATCACGGGGTATCCGAAATGATAAGGAAACAACTCAACGCAATTCGGCTCTGTCTCGCTTCGGAGGTTTGAATATGAATCGGCTGTTCACTATTCCGGTGGTTCTTCTATCTCTGATAATACCTCAGCATCTTTTCGCAGGGGAGAAATTGTTGACCATCATTCATTCAAATGACATGCACTCCCACTTTTTGGGGGCTTCGCCCAATATCGATTACTCTCCGTTGACTACCGGCGAGGATAAAACCATCGGCGGATGGGCACGAATTGCCACCGTCATCAAAGAAACAAAAAAAGAGCGCTCCAATCCGGTGCTGGTTGTCGACGCCGGTGATTTTTTAATGGGGTCACTGTTTCATATGGTCACCCGGGAGCAGGCCTTTGAGCTGAGGCTTTTGAGCATGATGGGATATGATGCGGTTACCCTGGGCAATCACGAATTTGATCTGAAACCCGGCGGGCTTGCACGCATACTAACCAGCGCCCGGGATTCCGGGCAGATCCCGCCGGTGGTTTTCTCAAACGCGGTTTTCAGTCAGGAAAGCAGCCAAGACGATGCCCTTGAAAACATTTTCAAGCAGGGGATCGTAAAACCTTACCTGGTGCTGGAAAGGGGAGGCCTTCGAATCGGCCTGTTTGGACTGCTGGGAAAAGACGCCGCCGAAGTTGCGCCCTTTGCCTCACCCATCTCCTTTGAAGATCCCATCGCCACGGCCCAAAAGATGGTTAAAATTTTGCGGGAATCCGAAAACGTCGATATGGTAATCTGTTTGTCTCACAGCGGTTTGTCGGAAAATAAGAAACATTCGGAAGATGAAATCCTGGCCCGTGAAGTAAACGGCATCGATGTCATCATCAGCGGTCATACCCACACAAAAATTGACGGTGCATTGAAGATCAACGATACCATCATTGTACAGGCCTGGGAGTACGGCAAACAATTGGGGGTTGCCGATGTGGCTTTCAATGACGGGCAGGTATGGCTGAAAAACTATCGACTGGTCGATATAGACGATACCATTCAGGGTGATGCGGAAATCTCAAATCAAATAAAGTCATTCGAAAGTGAAATCAACCAGCGGGTGCTGGCCGTAGAAGATTTCACTTTTAGAAAGATTATCGCTGAAACCGAGTTTGATCTCTTTTTGACAACCGATGAATCCAACCTGGGAAATCTTATAGCGGATTCCATGCGCTGGTATATCAATCAGAATGAAGTCGGATCAGCCGATTCCGCTGGCCCAAGCACCGTCGCAGTGATTTCCAACGGGGTGATCCGTGATCCCATTGTCCGGGGTGAAACCGGAAAAATTGCAGTGTGTGACGCGTTCCGGGCCATACCCCTGGGGATCGGCTTTGATGAGACTGAAACCATGGGCTACCCGCTGATAACCCTTTTCGTCTACCCATCGGAGCTGAAGAAAACATTCGAGGTTCTGACCAGCATTTTTCCGCTGAAAGGCGATGATTATTTTCTCCAGGTTTCCGGGGCACGGTTCACTTACAATCCAAACCGCATGTTATTCGACCGGATTACCGAAATTTGGCTGGGAGATGAAGAAACGGGCTATGAGCCTTTGGACTACTCGGACTCCAATCGCACCCTGGTGAGGATCGTCGCCGATATCTACAATGCAACTTTTTTAAAAGTCATCGGTGATTTTACCTGGCATATTCTGGACATCGTGCCCAAGGATCGCCACGGGAACCCCATTGACGATCTAAAAGCCGTGCGGTTGGATGCGAATAAGCTCAAACCGGGAGTCCAGGAACTCAAGGAGTGGAAGGCGGTCCTGAAATATATTAAAAACTTTGCGGACACCGACGGTAACGGGTTGCCGAATGTCCCCGACAAATACCGGGGCAAGCTGGGCAGGAATGTGATCGATGCCAGCTGGAACCCTTACAAATTGCTCAAACACGGGACTTATGTCACCTGGCTGGCGGTTTCTGCTCTGCTGGTTGGCGTGCTTCTGGTACTGGGAATCGGCTGGTTTTTTGTGAGAAAGATAATCTTTAAAAGGAGATTCGAATGAAAATACCGCCAAAAGGGTTGCCGAAAGAAGAAATCCTTAAGATTTTAAAAAACTATAAAGGCGAAGATCTGGACTGGAAGTCCGGCAGGGTTTTTGGCTATATTTACGATCCCGGGCAAAAAGCCCATGACGTCATCGATGATGCCTACACCCTCTATCTGACCGAAAACGCCCTTGACCCCTTGTCGTTTCCGAGTCTGCTGCGCCTGGAAAATGAAGTCGTGGCCATGACGGCCGGCCTGCTGGATTGCGACCAGGAAGTCGTCGGCAATTTTACCACCGGCGGCACCGAAAGTCTGATCCTCGCTGTCAAAACAGCCCGGGACTACGCTCGGGCCGTCAAACCGCACATCAAAGAGCCGGAACTGGTTTTGCCCATCAGCGGCCATGCATCTCTTTTCAAAGCATGTCACTACCTGGGAGTAAAACCGGTCGTGACACCGGTCCAGGACGATACTTTTCAGGCCGATGTCGCTGCCATGCGCGCCGCCGTCACCGACAATACGATATTGCTGGTCGGATCAGCCCCGGGCTATGCCCATGGCGTCGTGGACCCGATTGCGCAAATTGCAGCCCTTGCGCAGGAAAAAGGAGTGTTGTGCCATGTGGATGCCTGTGTCGGGGGGATCCATCTTTCCTACATGCGCAAACTGGGTCATGATGTACCGGACTTTAATATGAACGTGCCCGGGGTGACATCGCTATCGGTGGATCTTCACAAATACGGTTATGCCGCCAAGGGCGCTTCGATCATTTTATACAACAATAAAGAGCTTCGAAAATATCAATTCTGGGCATGTTCGCGCTGGACCGGTTATACCGTGATTAATCCCGCGGTTACCAGCAGCAAGACCGGAGGCCCAATGGCCGCGGCCTGGGCGGTATTAAACTATATGGGCGACGAAGGTTATATGGAAATCGTGGCGGAAGTCATGGCCGCCACCAAAAAGTTGATTGACGGCGTAAACCGCATTGACGGGCTGCGGGTCTTAGGCCAACCGGACATGTGCATGTTTGCCTTGGCGTCCACTACTGAAAGAATCAATGTTTACCGCCTGGCAGATGAAATGAAGAAAAAGGGATGGTATCTGCAGCCCCAGTTTGCGCGGGACAACTCCCCATCAAATTTGCACATTTCGTTGACGCGGGCAACCGTATCCCGGGCGGAAGCATTCTTGAAGGCGTTTGAAGAGACCGTCGCAGAATTAAAACAACAGCCAATGGATCAAAAAACCCGTGACCTGCAGGATGAGCTCAAAAAACTCTCCCTGAAATATGATGATGAAACCTTCTTCAAACTGGCGGAAATGGCCGGCGTGACCGGTACCGAAGCGCCGCAGAGCATGGAAAAAGTCAATATGCTGCTCGAAGTACTGCCCTATGATGTTTCCGAATTTATGCTAACGGAATATCTCAATAATATGATGGTGCCGGATAGAGACTAACAAAAATTTTAGACAGGATTTACGGGATTAATGGCCCTAGTTAAATACGCTGCGCTGTTCTGTGAAATTTAACGGGGTAAAGATTTTTTTCGCGGCGAGATATCCTTAGGCCGAAGGGCCTTTTTTGCCCATCGTCGCTTGTCCTGTTAAATTTTTCCTAGAAAACAGCAAAGGGAATTTAACCGGGGGTCTCCCAATGGGGAAAACAAAAATGCACTCTGTGCTCTCTGTGACTCCGTGGTGGAAAAAATATTACTAAGGAGCTATCTCCAAAATGAGCAAAAAAAAGAAAGATTCGGTGATTGAGGATTATCAAAAATTAAAAAATGAAATTATGGTCGAGAAGGTGGATGAAATTTTCCGTACTCAGCCGGAT
>JBAVYC010001162.1:0-5005 GCA_049698595.1 Desulfobacterales bacterium
ATTAATTTCGGCAGCACGATCTGGCCGAATTTAATTCTGGATGATTGGCAGGCCAAAGGCCATCCGCCAGCAGATAAAGCGTTGCGTGCGCGTACGCGCGATCTCCTGGATGATCTGCCCGTTCCGGCGGATCATGCCGACATGATCGCCCGAGGCGAAAGCTTTATTCGCAAAAAAATAACTTGAAAATATTGGGATTTCCATTTTTTGACAGGATAGACAGGATGTTCAGGATTCAAATATAAAAATCTGTTAGTCTTGACAGCACCACTGGTGGACAGGTAAATAGACCATAGAACTTGTGTTTGTGCATTTAAAACAGAGATAAAAAAACGTCACGAAAATATTCGAGGGATAGCGGTAGCTTTTTAAACGTATTACCAATCCAAAATTCTTTTTGTGGGTTGGTGTTATCTTTGTGGGAGCGGCTTTCCAGCCGCGATTAAATGATTACGGCTTTAGAACGATGTCTTCTCGTGGCTGGAAAGCCACTCCCACGAGAAGCTGATGTTAAATTATTGCCATTGATTTGTTATTTGTTTTTCCGGCTTGTTCGGTTTGCAAATCGCGGGGGGTGGATCGATAGTAGATCGCGTGGACTCTAAATCCACGTAGCTCGGTGCGACACCGTGACCTCCCGCCAATTCTTAGTACATAGATTCATGAATACAGTCACGTAATACTTGAGGAATGGATTCTATTAGATAAAAGAGAATATCAGACCCCAGTGAAATAAGAGCAAAAAAGATTTCACAGGGCAGGCAGGATTTACAGGATTATTTAGATAAAAGGGCCTTCGGCCAAAAGGTATCTCGCCATAGGCGAAAAAAATCCCATTCATCCTGTAAATCCTGGTTAAATGAGTGGCGTCTCATATGAGCGTCGCCTCTGGCCGCGAGCGTCCAGTCTGATTAAAAAAGAAACATAAGGGTTCACCGCAGAGCTCGCTTAGAACGCTGAGAAAAAAACTTTAAATAATCTCTGCGTGCTCAGCGATCTCTGCGGTGAGATATACCTTGGACTGAAATCGGATTCATATAGTTTCATATGAGCTGTTGGGGTTATTCAACCCGGAACTTTGAACTCTGAACCGATCAACCTAGTCTTTAGTATGGAGGCAAATTTGGAAATATCCTGGACCGAGATCCAGCAGACACGTTTGAAGGAACTGGCAGTCGATGAAGTCGATTTGCATCTTCAATTTGACGGCGCCCCGGCGCGCGACAAGGCTTTTCAACAATTAGAAAAAAAGATGGTTAAAATCCAGCGCCAAAAGCTGCAGCAATTGCGCGATGTTCATCGCAGACCCGGGCTTTGCCGGCTGGAAACTCGATTGACGGACATTCTCATTCAAAATGATTTTGTGCAGGTGACGACGCCGACTATTTTGTCCAAGGGCCTGTTGTCCAAAATGTCTATTGACGATACCCATCCGCTGACATCACAAATATTCTGGCTGGACAAGGACAAATGTCTGCGACCAATGTTGGCGCCGCATTTATACTTTGTTCTGCAGGATCTGTTGCGAATCTGGGAGAAACCGGTGCGCATATTTGAGATCGGTTCATGTTTCCGCAAAGAGTCTCAAGGTGCACGGCATTCGAATGAATTTACCATGCTCAATCTGGTGGAGATGGGCCTTGCCGAAGAGAACCGCCAAAACAGACTGGAAGAGCTGGCCGCCCTGGTCACCAACGCGGCCGGGGTGGAGGATTATTTAATTCAGTCGGAAAGTTCCGCTGTTTATGGTGAAACCATTGATATCCTGGACGGCCGGAACCACCTGGAACTTGGTTCCGCCGCCATGGGACCGCACGTGCTCGATCGCGCCTGGCAAATTACGGATGCATGGGTGGGTATCGGTTTCGGCCTCGAGCGCTTGCTTATGGTTGCAGAAAAGAGTCGAAGCCTGGCAAAAATGGGGAGAAGCCTGACCTATCTTGACGGTATTCGGTTGAATATTTAATTGAGCGGTTCCAGGTTCAGGGTTCAAAGTTCAAAGGTTGCAGCCTGTGGATACTGCTTCCAATATTAATCAAAGTCTGGCATACCCATCATTTCCCGTCGAGCGAAACGGGTTGTAACCAGATGAAGATGCGATCCCTTCAACCTGGGTTCCAAAAGACATAGGCCGAGTCGAAACGCAGAAATTAAATATTGTGGAAGAGAAAAAACCAGCAAAAAAGCCTGCCAAACGCTTCTATCGCAAACGAGTTGAACTTTTTCGGCTCATTGAAAAAATAAAACTCTGGCCTTCGCGCACAGGGCTGCTGCATGGAATTAAAACGATTGACCGGATGGGAGATCAGGCCCGGATTTTAACCCACTGCAACAAAACCTTTATGATTAAAAACTCGAGAAACAGCCGGGCGGCCCGCTGGCTCAGAAACAAATGGTTTAAGGGCGTGTGTGGGGCCTGTCGCGTCCCCGATTGGAAGGTCGAAAAATACGCGTCCACCTATTTTAAGCGTCACTACGGCTCGGCGCTGTTAAAGGAAAACGATAATAAGTAAAAGTTCAGACACTAAGTGCTCTTATTCGTGATTACGGTAACGTATTAGCCGTAATATTTTTTTACCACAGAGACACGGAGGACACAGAGGAGTTTTTTTATTTTTGCCCATCGGGAGACAGCGATGGGCAAAAAACCTGTACGTTCGGTAGTACTAGCGCCGCTTAATAGAACTATGATTTTCTTTATGCTAAAGCATTGATACTTTTCGTTTGCCGCCGTCTCCCGGCAAACGAAAAATTAAACATCTCTGTGCACTCTGTGCCTCTGTGGTGAGATCAAATTAACATTCGAATTCAAGAGATTATACGTTGCTGTATTTATGAAATTCTGTACTAAGGCGCAAAAAAGAATGTGAAGTTTGGTTAGCAATTAATATAATCGAATCAATTTAAATGGAGGTAATAATGCCGTACGACCCTGGAATGGATAAGGTGCTGAAAAAGTGGAAATGTGAAGAAACCGGGCTAGTTGTTACGATTAACCAGTACGGTGACGGAGAGCCGAAGGTGCAAATCGGTCCCCGCGTACTGTTGAAAAAAGACGGGACGGAGCGGGCCCCCGTGAAAGCCGGCCGATTAACCATCGAGGATATAATGTGGTTTTACGATATGATCGATGAGATCAAAGATGATCTGACAAAAATAGCGAAACCTGTATAACAGATATCGTTGATTAGTTGTAAATATGGATTTACCCCATATTTTCAAAATAATTGGATATTTCATGTTTTAAAAGATAAGGACAACTAGGACACAGATGAATACGGATTAACACGGATTAAAAAGAAAGTTTGTTTCGCCTTCGGCGAGAAAGAATACATAGCAAGTAGGCACCCTTGTATATCTGGCAGGGGTTCCGCCGCCAGAGGGTTTGTACTAATCTGCGTTTATCTGTGCAAATCTGTGTCCCAAAAGTTTTTAAACAACAATCATAAAATTTTGAAATTATTACTATAATTTCCCTAATCAACCATTCAACCAGTAAACTATTCAACGAGGTCTAAAGGTACAAGCCTAAATAACGGACGACAGACGTGCAAAAAAGCGACGCCATCGTAAACCCGGCAAAATCTAAAAATGCACCTGATTTCGGTCCCGTTGCCGTAATGGCGGCAACCCGGACAGATCTTTTTTCTCTTTGTGACCTTTTTAATTTTGATAGAAATGATTTTCGTCGGCTGATGATCAGCCGGCTGTATTTCGACAGGCGGCAGCCGAGTGGGTTTTCCGTCACCGGTCCCTTTGTCGGTGCGCCTTATGCGGTCATGCTGCTGGAAACACTGATTGCCTGGGGTGCCCGCAAAATAATCTTCTTAGGTTGGTGCGGAGCTGTTGCCGAAAAAGTAAAGATTGGCGATATTGTTTTGCCGACTTCTGCGGTTATCGCCGAGGGAACTTCCGCCCATTATGGGCAAATGGATACCGGGGTTTCATGCGCCTCTTCTTCCCTGGTGGCCATGATCCGGCAGGTTTTGAATAAGAAACAAATCGACTTTCATACCGGAGCAATCTTGACGACGGATGCGGTATATCGTGAAACCCGACAACTGATTGAATCTCATCAGCAAAACGGGACTCTGGCTGTGGAAATGGAACTCTCGGCGCTGTATTCGGTGGCTCAATTTCGACGTGTCGCGCTTGCGGGAATCCTGGTGGTTTCAGACGAGCTGTCTTCGTTGGCCTGGCGGCCGGGGTTCAAAGATGAACGATTTGTCCGGGGCCGGCGAACCGCATGCCGAGTGGTAAAAGAACTGTGCCGGTCCCCAGAGTTGCTAAGTTAAATTTCTTTTACGCCGAGAGCCGGTAAAAGGTTTACTGAAAAAAGATGAACGTTCGATGTTCACCTTTCAAAAGAACCCTGTACGACATAACTATAACCTCTGAAGGTTTACAAAACAACTGAATGTTTATGATGCCGGACCCCGATCCCCAAATAATTGCAAAAGTAGAAGATCTCAGGAAAACACTGCACCATCACAATTACCGGTATCACGTGCTGGATGATCCGGAAATCTCGGATGCCGGCTATGACCGCATGATGCAGGAACTCATCCGGCTGGAAGCAGCCTTCCCCCAACTAGCCACTCCGGATTCACCCAGCGTTCGGGTGGGGGCCTCTCCGCTGACCCGGTTTGACACCTTCTCTCACTCTGTTCCCATGTTGAGTCTGGATAACGGTTTTCATGATGCCGAAATTCTCGACTTCGACAATCGCGTCAAAAGAAATCTCAACACGGCCGATGATATCATCTATACCGCGGAACCCAAGATGGACGGCGTTGCTGTCGAGCTGGTTTATGAAAATGGAAAACTGGCCGCAGCCTCTACCCGGGGCGACGGTGTTACCGGAGAATTGATCACTGCCAATGTCAAGACCATCAGAGCTGTTCCCCTGTTGATGCAGACATCCGGCCATTTGGGGGCGCCATCCCATCTCGAGGTCAGGGGAGAAGTATTTATCGGGATTGAAGCATTTAATCAATACAACCGG
>JBAVYC010001163.1:0-2097 GCA_049698595.1 Desulfobacterales bacterium
GACGATGATCGGTCGCAGCGGCGGTAGCATTGTCAACATTGCATCGACCGCCGGAATTACCGGTGTATCACGCGCACCGGCCTACTGTGTGTCAAAATCCGGAATCATTCTGCTGACAAAAAGTCTGGCCCTGGAATGGGCCCGGTATAATATCAGGGTCAACTCGATTGCCCCCCATTATCTGGAAACTGATTTAACCCGAGGACTGCGGGATTCGGAGAAAATTCACGCGGCCATCGTGAACCAAATTCCACTGCGGCGATTTGGCAAGGCCTCCGAGGTTGTCGGCGCTGTTTTGTATTTATACTCCAACGCTTCAAGCTACACGACCGGCACGGTCATTCCCGTCGACGGCGGCTATCTGGCACAGTAGGTAAAGGTGTAACCATTCACAGGTTCAGGGTTCACTTTTTCCTTAGTTTAATTCGGATTTCATTCTCCCTCTCATCGATCTCGCAAGGCTCGAAATCAGTTGCTTCGATCATGGCAATCACCTGCTCGCGCGTATATGCCGCAATCGGTTTATGCAGTCCGAGCAGTTTAAAAAACCACAAAAAAGACCGCTCGCGAAAATTGAGGGATGCTTTCCATTTTCTTTTATCGATATAGGCCGTAATATTGGCTGGGTCATAGATCCAGGCCTCGCCGCCTTTTTTCAACACCCGATAGATTTCTTTTAAAACGGCTACCGGATTTTTCAATGAATGCAGCATCCCGGTGCTGATCACCATATCAAAGGATACATTATCAAAATGCAGTTCGGCGGAATTTCCGACTTCAAAACGGAGTTGATGAGACAAACCGGCTTTGGTCGCGTTGGCCTGAGCCATTTGAATTAATTTGCGGCTCAAATCAACACCAATAATGTTGATATCCGGCGTTCGTCTCACTATTTCAATCGGCAGATATCCCGGTCCCGTGCCAAGATCCAGGATCACACCAGATTTAAATACTGACACGATTTCCTCAGCCACCTGGCCATAATACGCCGCTATCACCATCCGGGTGGCCTTCTCATAAGAAGACGCCAGAACCCCGGGTATCCTTTCAATCTTAATCCAGTGTTTCATTGGTTGATAAGTAAAACAATGACTCGCGGAAAAGTCAATTTCTAAATCCAAAATTTATAGGGTTTACAATTACGGTTCGATTATATTAGTGTGATCTGGAAAGTTTTTTTTACAATTAAAAAAGGAGAAGGGAGGAATATGCGAATGAACAAAGAAAATAACGTCTTTTCCTGGTTGCCGTGCTCGGTAGTATTTGTGGGCACCGCCCATGGCGAACAGCGTGATATCATGACGGCCACGGCGATGTTCGTTTCCGAAAAAGAACCCCTGCTGGCCATCAGTGTTGCCCAGGGGCATCTAACCGAGAAATTAATCGATCAATCCGGAAATTTCACCCTGGTAATCGCCGGCCATGAGCACAAGCAACTGGCCATGCAGGTGGGAAGTGTCAAGGGTGACGCAGGAGACAAGTTTGAAAAATTTAAAATTCAAACCGAAAAAACCATCGCTGCCCCCATCCCGAGAGGTTCCGCAGCCTGGTTGGAGTGTCATGTTGAGAGCAGTCACGAAATTAAAGGCTACCGGATTTTCATCGGTCGCGTCGTGAATCAAGAAGATTTAAAACGACCGCCTTTGGTATGGCACAAAGATGGATTTTTCGGTTTGCAGCCGGCATGATCGCTGAGGCCAGAGGCCGGAGGACAGCCAACAGAAATCGGAATGTTGAAGTCAGAGGTCAGAGAGCAGAGCGCATAGAGCATGGGGCATAGAGAGAGGGTCGCTTCGACCTGTTTGAGGGGCGCTTCTTTATAGGTTGGCGGTTGGAGGCAATTAATTGGTAGATTGAAAAGTCCGGATTTTATATAACCGTTGTGCTGTTGAGATAGTTAAAACAAATAAGATCGACGGTTTTTCTTTGTGTTTTTCTTTTTTTGCCTCCAACCTCAAACCTCCAGCCTCCAACATTCGAATGCCTTTTCTCCAATACACGTTTTGACAGATCGGCAACATGTTTTGAGGAAACATCATGAATACGGACGCCGCCATCGCCGTCGTTGGCACCTTCGATTCTAAAGCAGAAGAACAC
>JBAVYC010001164.1:0-2292 GCA_049698595.1 Desulfobacterales bacterium
ACCTCGATCCGCCGGAAGTACACCGGGGCGCCAACGTTCAGCGAGCCCAGGCTCGCAGCCCGCAACACAAAATGGCTGCCCGGCAGATCGGTGGTCACCACCGGCGGCACCTCCAGCCCCTCGAAATGGGTTGCCGGAGTGCCGGGTTTGCCCGGATCGATTCCGATGTAGGCCCCCGAAAAAAGAGTCCCAAGCCCGGAAACACCACCGGCGGCAACCCGGGCCCGGACCACCCAGAAACGCGTGTTTTGCGAGAGATAGTTTTTAGATCCTTTGACGAACTCGGCCGTTACAATCACATGCGAGAGATCCTTGCTCAACACGATGGAATCGACCCGACCCACTTCGACATCTTTGTACTTGATCTTGGTCTTACCGGCCTCCAGCCCATCGGCCGACTTGAAAGTGATGGTAATGGTCGGTCCCTTCTCGGAGATGGCTTTATAGACCAGCCAACCGCCGATAACAACAGCAACCAGCGGAACCAGCCAGACGATGGAAATACGGCGCTTTTGTGTCCGGATGTCGGCTTCGGGTACACCTTTTAATTGGGGTACGTCTTTAGATTTACTCATGAATTATCTCCTCTGTATCCCAGATCAGCCGGGGATCAAAACTCATGGCGGCAAATATGGTGGTCACTACCACCGCGCCGAAAAAAATTGCACCCGGCCCGGCATGAATGGTTGCCAGACCTCCCAGATGCACAAGGGCCACCAGGATGGTTACCACAAAAATATCTACCATCGACCAGCGGCCGATGATCTCGGTAATCCGGTAAAGCCGGGTGCGGTCCTGCTGGCGCCAGCTGGACTTGCGCTGCACGCTGATCAATAGAAATATCAGAATGAGCAGTTTCAGCAACGGTACGAAGACACTGGCCAAAAAGATGACCAGGGCGATGGGCCACATCCCGGTGTGAATGAAATAGATGACGCCGCTCATGATCGTGTCCGACTGGGCCTTGCCCAGTGAAATAACGACGGTGATGGGAAGCACATTGGCGGGAATGTAGAAAATGATGGCTGCCATTACCAGAGCCCAGGTCCGCGCAATGCTGTCGGGTTTGCGATCATGCATGCCGGCGCCGCAGCGCGGGCATCGCATGTGCAAAGCCTGTTTGGCACTTTGACAGAGAAGGTGGCAGCTGTGGCAGCTGGTCAACCCGACATTTCGTGCAGTTCTTAAAACATGGGTCATCGCTGCTCCCCCCATTTTTGCCATATTAGGTGGGCATCTAGCGAGACTGTCATGGCGGTCAGGACGAAAATGAGCGCCAAAAAGGAGTACAGGGAGATACCGGGGATAATTTTCCCCATTTTGCCCAGTTTTACAACAGAGACCAGAATACCGACCATGAAAACCTCCATCATGCTCCAGGGCTGCAAGCTGTGCAGGAATCGCAGCACCCCGGGCAGTCTTTTGGGTAGACGGCCGAATTTGAGCGGCAGTAAAATATAGAACAGGCACATCAACTGGGTGAACGGCACCAGCACGGTGGTGAGCAGCACCAGTATCGCGATCACTTGCATACCCTGGACATAAAGCTCGTATATGCCTGTGATAAGGTTTGTTTCACGAAACTGAGCACCTATTTTTAGCCCCAGAAAGGGAAATGAATTTGCCAGGATGAATAATATCAACCCGGCCATGGCAAATGCCAGGGTACGATCCAGACTGTTGGGTTTGTGCTTGTAAAGAACGGCGCCGCAACGGATGCAAACGGCCGCCCCCTTGGCCGGCAGGGGGTCGATACGATGAATCAGATCACAATCGTGACAGGCGATGTATGCGTCCATTGGTGCTTCCTTCCATAATCACGAAAACCATCGTCTTCGTCGTCGTACTCGTTCTCGCCCTCGAATTTTGATCGAGCATTCCCAGTAAGAACTTGCGGTTTCCGAGCGCAAGTACGAAGAGGAGTTCGAGATTGTCCTTATCTTTCTTCTCGTTTATTGCATACCTTACTCAACGGTAAATACCACCCTTTCGGCCTAGAATCAAGGACTTGCCCTTTAGCCGAAATTTTTGCAGATTTGGGAATTGATACCTGCTATTTTTAGTGGCCCCTCGATTGGTGATATGGAAAAAAGACCCGAGCTCCAATTCATTCTCTGCGGATCTTCAGCACGAAAATTACGTCATTGAGCATCAAATCTGCTGGGAGGTCGGGCTTCATATCGCACCATGCACCCTTGGACACTTAATGAATTGTCTGACGATTATCAGCAAAAGGATTGGAAATTTTCTTTCTGGCGGACAAGTCACGGAGCAGAAGTCGATCTTCTCATC
>JBAVYC010001165.1:0-2867 GCA_049698595.1 Desulfobacterales bacterium
AACTTGGATGGCCATAAAAAACGCCATATTTCCAACGATTTGTAGAAATTCCGAGACGTTCAATTAAAGGGCCTTTACATTTGGAACATTTGAAAATTAAAATTTTGATATTGTTTCGTGCTTCGATATTCGTGCTTCGGATTTCCTGTTATTACGAATTAGATAACTCGCTCAACCATAAACCGTTAATAAGTTTAATGGCAATCATATGAACAAACAGGTAATTGGTATCCTCGGCGGCATGGGGCCGGAAGCTACCCTGGACTGCTTCGGCAAAATTATTAAAAACACGCCGGCGCAAAGGGACCAGGACCATCTCAGGGTGGTCATCGATTCCAATCCCGCGGTGCCCGATCGAACCGCAGCCATCCTCGGCGACGGCCAATCACCGGTACCGGTTATCGTGGAGGGGTGTCAGGCCCTGGAGAAAGCCGGCGCCGATTTTATCATTATTCCCTGTGTCTCGGCTCACTTTTTCGTAGATGAGATCCAACGCCGGGTCAATTTGCCCATCCTGTCTATTTTTGATGCCGTGGCTGAAACCATTACCCGGGAGTATCCCGCCATAAAAACCGTTGGACTTCTGGGGACGACCGGGACGGTCAAAGGGGGACTGTTTCAAAAGCGCCTTGCTCAGGAAAAAATAAAAACCATGGTCCCCGCTGAAGCCGTGCAGTCCACGATAATGGGAGCAATTTATGACATCAAAAATACCGCCCCCAAGCGCACCAGATCCGAAATTGCGGCTGATCTGGTCGCAGCCGCCGAAGGCCTTATCGCAAATAAGCCTGACGGCGCCCGGGCCATCATTGCCGGATGTACCGAAATACCGCTGGCCCTCGGACAACGACATTTGTCGGTTCCCTATTTCGATTCCTTGACGATTCTCGCCCGCGCAGCCATCCTCCGCGCCGGAATGACGCCGGTTGTTGTGTCATCCCCTAATTGAGCAATGCTCAATTAGGGGACACTGGGTATTGGGTATTCGGTATTGGTGTTTATCGCAAGAGGTTAAGGTCGCAGTCGGCGGTGGTCGGTTTCCGATGGTGCTCTCCGGCAATTGCAACAGCTGTCTGGGGACCATTGCCGGAATCAATTCAGCTCAGTTGGGCGTTGTCTGGTTTGACGCCCACGGAGAATTTAACACGCCGGAAACTACCCAAAGCGGCTTTTCATTCTCGTCTTTTGCCAATTGTATAATTGTAAGTGTAATCTATAACTTATTTAATTCAAACAGCATTGTATATTGATAGCCGATTTACAAAATTCAGCCGAAATGCGGGTTTCGTATACCAAATAGTACAGTCTCGGAAAGCAATGCGGGTGCCGAAATTTTGCACTTGAGATATGAAAACAATATCACAATGATTTATTATTACAGCAGGGTACTATCATTCATGATGCACGTCCACTGCGCAGAAAACAGCTTTGACACCTGAATTTATTGGATATAGCGATTCAGAATTTCATTCCAGCTTTCCGTTTTCATTAATTTTAGCAACGCCTTGTTTATCGGTTTGCGGAGCGGACTGCCTTGCTGCAGGGCGATGCTCACGAAATATTCATCGAAGGTGCCGCCAACGACCTGCACTCGGCCGGGAAACTCCCTTTTTATATTATAACCTAATACTTTTTCGTCCTGGACAAACGCATCGACCTTATGGTCAGTGACTGCCTGCAAGCCTTCCTGTGTATTTTTAACCGGGATTACGGCGACTCCCTTTTTGATCAGAAAGTTTAAACCTTCAGATCCGGCAACACTGCCGACTCGCGCATGGTAAAGATCATTAAAACCGCGGACTTTGCCTTTCAGCTCACTGATGGTCAGCTGCGAGGTGATGGTCGCCGTAAAGCTGGCGATAAAAACAATTGCGAAAATCATCCAGATGAGTGCTAAGATGCGCCCGCCCATCGTTTTTGGGGCTTTGTCCCCATAGCCTACAGTGGTCATTGTCACCATGGCCCACCAGATACCGTGACCGATCCCTTTGACATAACCGTCACCGAACATTTCGCTGTTCCGTTGCCTTTCAAATAACCATACGATTATGCCGATGATCAGAGACATAAACAACAATAGCCCTATAGCCTTCAGGATATGAGGTGAAAATAAATTTTCGATAACCTTAAACCACCGGTAATGGACACCTTCTGCCGGTACCGCGATGGATAGCCCCGATTTCAAATAGGATTGACTGAAATCCATAACAGATACAAAACGATCCTGAACGACTATGGCAGGGATGGCATCTATTTCTTTTTTTTCAAGCGCATCCAACAAGGACTCGATACTGCTGAATTCCCGAAATTCGAAAGAAACGTCCATGCGTTGCGCCACCGCTTGCCAGAGTTCAGCGCCGAGGCCCTCCCATTGATTGTCGGCCGTTTTCATGTAGACCGGCGGAGACACCACCGCTCCCACCAATAGTTGAGGTGAAGTTGAACCGTCATCTTGAGAAAATGCATAGACAGAGGAAAATAAAAGAAGCCAGAGCATTATCATGACGCATTTTATTACGCGAAATGCTTTATAATTTGATAGCATGGTGTATTTCCTTTTTTAAGATTTTGTGCACAACACCGTAGGGAGTTGGCACGATTACATAACTGTAAAAATTGTAGATAAAAATGAAAAAATAAAATCACCTTTGCAATACACACTGGCAGCCAAAACCCATTCGTTGAAGGGTGAATGGCTCATACCCTAAAGCTGGAAATCCAGATTACAGATATGTGAGAGATATATTGAATACCCTAAAGAATCAACTTGTATTCCAAGCGTTGATAAACTCGGACATCATCTGTGCACTTTTCGTGGTTGAGGATCCCGATTATATAATGGTTCGACTAGGGTAATCAATTTTGTC